>JBIJCR010000027.1:0-22942 GCA_044344595.1 Terrimicrobiaceae bacterium | reverse complement strand
GTGCGCTCGGATGGCCGCTCCGGATTTCTCTTCGTGAACAATTACCAAAGGCTCGAGCATATGCCGGACAAGCCAAATACCCAATTCCACATCGATCTTCCCGTCGAAAGAATTACCATTCCAAGCAAGCCCACCACGATTCCAGCGAATTCGTTTTTTTACTGGCCCTTTAATCTCGATCTCCATGGCGTGAAGCTCATCTACGCAACCGCCCAGCCCATCCGCCGCACACTGGATCCCGATGGCGGCCTCACAGCCGTCTTCGCCGAGGTCCCCGGGATGAACGCCGAGTTTGCGTTCGACTCCGCGACCATTCAGGCCCCGCTCCGCCGCGAGCCGCTCGTTTTCAGCGGCGTCCATGCAAGCCGCAGCCCCGCCATCCGCGTGTCGGGAAAAAATGGCCGCGAAGTCAGGATCATCCTCCTGAGCGAAGCCGACTCCCTGGCACTCGCTCCCAAAGCCAACGACGCCAACCTCGCCTTCGACACCGAACCCCAAGTGCGCTCCATCCCCGTTGTTCTGGAACTCCTCGAAAACCCAAAAGCCCTGCGCTCCTGGAAATCCAACAATCCCGAATTTGCCCTGCCCGTGTCACCGGGTAATAACGATTTCCAGTCCGCCGCCGTCTGGAAGGTGAAACTCCCAGCCGACTTGGACATGGCAT
Source organism: Terrimicrobiaceae bacterium (assembly GCA_044344595.1). Taxonomy (GTDB): domain Bacteria; phylum Verrucomicrobiota; class Verrucomicrobiia; order Chthoniobacterales; family Terrimicrobiaceae; genus UBA967. The sequence goes on along the minus strand of JBIJCR010000027.1, from coordinate 22,278 downwards.
CAAACCCCGTCCTCCGCATAAACTATACAGGCGATGTCGCCCGCCTCACCCTCAACGGTCGACTGCTCAACGACGACTTCTACAACGGCTCCATCTTCGAAATCGGCCTCCGTCGCCATGCTGCCGAACTCGCCACCGGCGACCTCCGCCTCGAAATCCTCCCCCTCCAAAAAGACATGCCCGTCTACTTCGAGCCCAAGCACCGCCCGGAATTCAACCCCGACGGCATCGCCCTCCGCATCGACCACGCCGAAATTCAATACACCGAACCCCAAGCCCCCACCCGCCTCGCAGCCAACAACCCCGAACCTGCAAGTCTGAAGTAAATTCACACACCAACGATCGATAGCCCAACTAGTTTTTCACTAACCCATCCGCCATCTCCAAATGCAACAAAGCGCTGGCCGGTACCTCTAACAACCCGCGTCGCAGCGCACCGACTCTTGGAGGGTCAACCTCCAGCTTGACCCAAGACTCAACCGCCACATCACCACGCAGCTCCGTCCCCACCATCTCTTGTAGCGGTGTTTTTGGCTAAAATGAAAGGAAATGAACCCTGACCCCTAGTTCCTACGAGAGGCAACGACCAGGCCGGGATCAATTTGCCTGATGGCCAGCCGGTGATTGCGTCGCCATCTTTCTAGGCCTGCTATCGCAGGTACTGGATTCGCGCTCCGGGAAGAGAGCTGCTAGGAGCCGAAACGGAGTGCGAGGAATTCACGGGTGTCCACCGGGCGGAAGCCGAGCTTCTGGATCTCGCGGGCGAGCTCCGGCATGTGGGCGGCTCCCCACGGGACGATGATCTGCTCCGAGGAGGGCAGCCGTTCCCGGATCACGCCAAGCAGGTGGTGGTTGCGCTTGGTGAGGATGTCATCCATGAACTGTTTTTCGAGTCCGGGCGGCGTGGGCTTCATCAGGATGGGCAGCGTCTCGGGGGTGACTCCCTTGGCATGGAGGAGCATGGCCGTTTTGAGCAGGTCGAGAGTGGCCGGTGAAAACGAACTCATGTCCACATCCGCCGCCACCAGTTCGCCCTGCGGCTTGAAGGCCTGCGTCTGCTGTATGCCACCGATAGCGGTCGCTATCTTCGAGTAGTTGGAGTGGGTCGAAATGCGTTTTTGCCGATCGCTGACGCCTTCCATCAGGATGACCGAGTTCGCGGGGAAGGAGGCGCTGAGCGTCTGATAGAATTCAGGCTCGCCGACGTGGGACATGGGAACGAGCATGATCTTCCTGCCGTCGTCGCGGACATAGTCCCGGACCTGCATGAAAATGCCTGCGGGCCGAACGATGACGAAGCCGTCGGTGAAATGCTCCACAGCGAGCTTGGCGGAGAATGCGGCGTAAAGCGCGAGCGCCGGCAGCAGGAGCAGGAGGCCCGACATCGTGACGGCAGCAAGATTCCCCCAACTGAACCGGCGGTCGGCGAGCAAGCCCACCGGGAGGAGCGGCCAGCGGAGTTTCCAGCCGCCCTGAAGGCGACGGATGAGGAATACCGCAAGCAGGAGCTGGCCAAGCGAGACGGACCACGCGACGAGGGCGGCATGCTCGAAATAATAGACAAACAGCGGAATGACCGCGACGCCGACGACGGGAAGGAATAGGCCGACTGTTAGGAAAGTGCGTTTCCGGATTCCGGGAAACCAAGCCACCAGACCGCAGGCGAGAAATCCCGCCATCAACATCAACAGAGATCCCAGCGCGGCAGTGACGGCCAGGTCCTGACGCCGGAACAGCAGGAATAGCGAGTCGCTCAGGAAGGTAAGCGCCGCAGTGCCCAGGAACAAGACCAGGATCAAACTGAGGACGACGGTTAGAAATGGCGTCGGGGAACTGGATCCATCACTGGGAATGGGCGGAGGAATAGACGGTTGACTCATGAACGTCACGTTTGGCGGTGTGCTGGAGATCCACAATTACAATTTCGGATGAATTCTCCGCCTGCTAGGACTTTGCTTTCAGCAGGAGGCTTCTGAAACAGCCATTGGGTCGACCGGAGGGCGAGGAAATGGGGGTTGCGGGGGAAAGGGGGACGGAAGAGGTGTTTCGGTGCGTCAGTGGGCGGTGTTTCGGTAAGAAAAAATCCAAGTCCACGCCGGTAATCGGCTGATTCGGAAGATGTCACAACGGTTTGAACGATGTCCATATTTGAATTTTATTGCCGAACGTCAAAGGTGTGGCACGGCGGAGAGAGGACTCATAGAGCGGAGCGAACGAGGGACGTTGCCCGCCGTTGCCACCACCGTCTTGTTGAACTAAGCCGCTGCGCGGCATTGTGAAGTGGTGGTTTTTGAGAAGTGACGGAGCGGGGCATGAGCTGGCTTCATGGTGGTGAGTTTAGGAGCGTGGGCGGTCATGAACAACACAAATGGCTTAGCACACAGCAACCAGAATGCAACACCTCAAATCATTGTCACCACGAGAGCGGGGCGTCGGCATCGTGATCCCATTGATTACGAGCACCCCTATGACTCGATGCGGCGATATGCAGAACTACTTGCCCTGAAGTATGATTGCGCGCGCACTCGGCACAGTTATTACCGGGCCATGCGGGTCCTGCACGAATATTTCCGCGCCGATCCGGCCACTCTGGGGGAAGATCAATTTCGAAAGAAAATGAACCCTGACCCCCAGTTCCCGAGCGAATCCTCGCCCGCTGGAAAATGGGACGCGACCCGCCCCGGGACACCCCATGCGCGACATGACGCTCCACTTCAATCGGTTCCAAAATAGACGGCTTATTTCAAAACCACGCATCAAGCCCCGCAGCTCCGTGGACAAAAATCTCCAAAAACCCAGCATAGACAAGAAATGGCCAGCGCTGAACTGGCCTTGCAGGCTGAAAACACCTTGCCTTCCTCTTTCGAAAGCGAGCGACGAAGCAACTTTCCAAGCCCAATCGGCTTACCCTCCACTCCCCAGAGTCCCGTTTCAAACATAAACCGCATACGCCCCGCCTCCCCATTACAAACCGGACTTGTTCAACCATGGGTGCAGTCGGAGGGCTAGTGCCTCGCCTCCGCTATACCCTTAAACGTTGACATTTTTGGTTTCAAGGGCTTTTAATCTCTCAAGAACAGCTGTATCAATCCGTGAGGCAAGCCAAATACCAAATGGCAGATTCACGAGAGGAACAAGCGCAATCAAGCAGGCAAGAGCGGTGTTGAATCCCTTCTTCTCCGCAATTATAACGCAAAGAATCACATAAGGAATTACCGAGATACATGTCAATGTAAACAGCGGAATGAGGTTGATGAGGAGTGATGGCAGGATTGATGTTGCTTCCATATATGTCTTTATGTTGTAGTGGTTGATGTGAGGATTCGCTGAACAGGATGTCTGCTTGTCATTTTGGCTGCCATTAAAAAAAGCGTATATTTCTTTGCCTAACGTCGAAGATGAGACACGGAGGTAAATGGCGCGGAGCATGCGTTAGCATGATCCGTGACATTTACCGGAGTTGTCTCCATCGCCTTGTTAGGCTCCGTTTTCATTTCTGATCTTCGCTAATTTGTTTATTATGTGACGCGGGGTCGTGCAATGATCCAGATCAAGAAGCCCAAGGGCCAAGCGACGAACGCGACCAAGAGGGCGATCAAAACGCCGGACTTTCCGCGTGCCTTCGCATCACGATAGCTATAAAAAATGGACCAGAAGTATAGTGCGAGTATGCCAAAAAAGACTATCGCGCCGAAAGCTGAACCGAAGATGTCATTCATGGTGTTGGGTGGGATTAGAGTGGTTTGTTCTCTGCCTAACGTTTAAGTTGAGCTCCCGAAGCGTCGGGCTTGCCCGACGTGGTCCGGCGAAGCCGGATCGGTGTGCTCCAACGCTTGGTTCCGAACCGCCTTAGCGGCTTGAAGGCACTTAGAGCGAAGCGATTTCCATCTTCCTTGTTCTGGTCTGCTGTGGGTGTGGTGCAACAGATCATTCGGTTCACCTCCCCGCGGCGCAAACCCCGAAGATGCCTTCTGTGTTTTGCGCGAAAGAACTTGAATCGGCTTGTCGCCCCTCTAAAGGGGACCGTTTCAACAGAGCTATGACGTTCGCTCGAGGAAAGTCCTCGGCTCCCGCCCTCCTCTGTTGAAACTATGATATTCATCCTGTCAATCCCGAGTCAATCTCTTTCTCGCTAATTAATTTTTAGCGGCTTCTGCCGCTTTTTCTTCGTGCCTTTTCGGAACGTTGTTTGGTCACACAAATTTCCAATTTAACCATCAAGGTGAGAAAAAAGTGGACCATTAAGTTTTGTTTGGAGTGGTTGATTAGATAGGTAAGAAACAGCGCGAATGGAGCGGTTCGTAAAGTTATGTCGGTGCGCGGAGGCGGAGTCAAGCGAAATTTCGGTGGCGGCAGGGGCGGGGCGGAAGCGGAAAGTGGGAGGGGTTAGAGTTTTCTCCATTCTGGCGAGTGGCGTTTGAGGTTGGCGTAGATGGCGTTACGGAGTTCTAATGTGGTTTTACGGAGGGAGATGCTGTCTGTTGCAAGGATGCGGATGAGGGCGGCGTTTTGATCGATAAATGAAGCGGCGATGCGGCAGTTTTTGGTTTCGAGTTGGGCGAGTTGGCGGGGGAGTGGGGAGGCTGGGGTGAGGTGTGGAGAGGTGAGGTAGGCTGTTGCTTGGTATGTTGTTGGAGAGAATCGGCGGAGGATTTTTAGGCTTTCGGAATCTGGGTTGAGATGGAATCGTTCGCGTGAGAGGAGGCGGTTGTTGTGTGTCCAGTCAGTGGTCCAATCGAGTGCGGCGAACTGGTAGGATTCTCCGTAGCCGACGCGGCCTGGGGCCATGGCTTCGAGGTAGAGAAGCTCGGAGTCGAGGTGGGTGCGGAGGTGGGTGCGTTGGATGATGCGGGAGTCTTTGTGTGGGATGACGATTTCCGGGGCTATGTCGAGCCAGGCGCCGGGTTGGATTTCGAAATTTTGGGTGACAAGGGCTGGAGAGGATTTGTCACGCGGGGGGTGGATGCGTTGGGCGCTTGGGCTGGTGATGACGGCGCTGGTGTGGGTTTTTGCAAGGATGGAGACATGGAGTTGGTCGCCGCCGAAGGTGCCTGCAGTGCAGTTGACGGCTTGGACGATGAGGGAGTGTCCATCCCAGTGGGGTTTGCTGATGTGCAGGGGGGCTTGGAACGATTGTTTGGCGATCTGGGTGCGGCCGTCGGGGGTGGCGGCGAGTTCCAAGTGCAGGTGGCCTGTCACGGGAAATCAGATAAAAAGGTATTCCTGGCGCAACCAGGCGAGGAGTTCGTCGCGTCCGACGCCGGATTTGAGGTCGGCGAAGAGGAAGGGGCGGTCGCCGCGCATGAGTTTGGAGTCGTGGGCCATGATGTCGAGATCTGCGCCGACATGGGGAGCGAGGGAGATTTTATTGATGAGGAGGAGGTCGCTGTGGCGGATGGCGGGGCCGCCTTTGCGGGGGATTTTGTCTCCCTCGGCGACATCGATGACGTAGATGAAAACGTCCACCAATTCGGGCGAGAATGTGGCGGAGAGGTTATCGCCACCGCTTTCGATGAGGATGAGCTGGAGGGCAGGGAAGCGGCGGTGGAGCTCGGCCACGGCGGCGTCGTTCATGCTGGTGTCGTCCCGGATGGCGGTGTGCGGGCAGCCGCCGGTTTCGACGCCCATGACGCGGTCGGCGGGGAGGGCGTCTTGACGGACGAGGAATTCCGCGTCTTCGCGTGTGTAGATGTCGTTGGTGATGACAGCCATATCGAATTCTCCTCGGAGCCATTGGCAAAGGCGGAGAACGAGCATAGTTTTACCGGATCCGACGGGACCTCCTATTCCGAGACGCAGGGTTTTCATGAGATAAAAAGTCGTTCGCTGGCGAGTTCGTGGCGCATGGAGGCCAAGTCGAGGATGGGGTCGAAAAATCCGATATCTTCCTTGGGGATGTGAAGGGCCGCTTGAACGATGCGGTGGGCGTCCTGAAGGGCGGCGGTGAGAACACGTTGGGCTGCTTCTTGGCCGATCCGGAGGAGTTTGGGGGCTGCTCCGCAGAAGCAGGAGACGGCTTGATAAAAAAACGCTTGGAGTGTGGAGTCGATTGGCAGCGGTGAGCAAGCGGCGCCCCAGACGGTGGTGGCGTGGCCGAGTCGGGGATCGTCGAGGGTTTGGGCTTGGAAGTCCAGCAGGAGTGGTGTGGGCCTTACGGCGGCGAGCATGGCCAGGCGGCGACGGCCGATTTGAAGGCTTGCGGCACGGAGTTCGCGGGCCGGGCGGAGGGCGCCGGCGAGGATATCGGTGTCGCGCAAGGCGGAGCGATCATCGGCGGCGGCGGCGCGGTGGGCCCAGGCGACGAGAGGCAGGTCGAGGTGCTGCGTGGCCGGGAGGATGTGTTGCTGAAGGAATTCGAGGAGCGTGGCCTCGTTGGTGACCGCGCCGTCGCGGATCATTTCCTCCATACCCAGGGAGTGGGCATAGGCTCCTGTCGGAAAGAGGGTGTCCGAGGATTGGAGGAAAAAGAGGAGTCCATCCGCGGCGAGGTCAGGCATGGTGGTGGGAGTGGGGCGCGGCGTGAACGACGGGTTGGAAGACGGCCGTGGTCGCGAGGAAGGCGATCGCCTCGCGTTCAAACATCTGGCGGATGGCGGGGTCATCCGCCACGCGCAGGTGGCGGCTGGAAATCTGGGCAGGGAAGTGCAGGTTGCCGATTTTCCAGGCCAGAAGGGCTGCGGCGGCGGGATCGGTGTAGAGAACCACTTCAAGAACCGGCTCCGGGAGTTGCTCCACGCGGTAGAAAGCCGATGGGCTCTGGTGGATGATGTCGCCGTGGGCCAAGGGGTGCTCGAGATCGAAGCCGAAGTCGGTGTGGTCGGTGGCGACACCGCGCCAGCGGCGTTTCGCGAGAGTTTCGCGGCTGGCGGGGATGGAAAAAACGGGCTTGCCGGTTTCCAAAGCTACGTGGATATGGTGATGAACGAGAATCATTTCTAAAAAAGAAAATACCTTTGCGCCATCGGGAGGACGGCGATCGGGTCGCAGCGCAATGCTAGTCCATCGGCTTTGACAGTGTAGGTCTCGGGATCGACTTCGATCTTCGGCATGAGATCGTTCCAAAGGAGGTCGCGTTTTGTGATTTTGCGGGTGTTTTTAACGGCGACGAGGCGTTTTTTGAGTTCCAAGCGATCCAGCGATCCGGCATCGAGGGCGGCTTGGCTCACGAATGTGAGGGAAGTGGAATATAGGGCTTTGCCGAAGGAAGCGAATTGGGGGCGGTAGAGCGTGGGTTGCGGGGTCGGGATCGAGGCGTTGGGGTCGCCCATGTTGGCGTGGGCGATCAGTCCGCCTTTGAGGATCATCTCGGGTTTGACTCCGAAGAATGCCGGTTTCCAGATCACGAGGTCAGCCAGCTTGCCGGTTTCGATCGAGCCGACTTCATGAGCCACGCCGTGGGTGATGGCCGGGTTGATCGTGTATTTGGCGATGTAGCGGAGGGCGCGAAAATTGTCAGCGGCGGGGTGCGGGGATTGGGCATGTGACGCCGGCTTGCCGAATTGCACCTTCATTTTGTGGGCGGTCTGCCAAGTGCGGGTGATGGTTTCTCCCACGCGACCCATGGCTTGGCTGTCGCTGGACATCATGGAAAAAGCGCCGAGGTCTTGCAGGAGGTCCTCGGCGGCGATTGTTTCACCACGAATGCGGGATTCCGCGAAGGCGACGTCTTCGGGAATTTTTGAGTCGAGGTGATGACAAACCATGAGCATGTCGAGGTGCTCGTCGATCGTGTTTCTCGTGTATGGGCGCGTGGGGTTTGTTGAAGACGGCAGCACATTTGGCTCGCCGCAGACGCGAATGATATCCGGTGCGTGTCCGCCGCCAGCGCCTTCGGAGTGGTAAGTGTGGATGGTGCGGCCTTTGAAAGCTCGCAGGGTGTCCTCGACAAAGCCGGCTTCGTTGAGCGTGTCGGTGTGGATGGCCACCTGCACATCGAGTTCATCGGCCACGCCGAGGCAGGTGTCGATGGCAGCCGGGGTGGTGCCCCAATCCTCATGGAGCTTTAAGCCGATGGCTCCAGCGCGGATTTGTTCGCGCAGCGGCTCAGGGCTTGAGCAATTGCCTTTGCCGAGGAAGCCGAGATTCATGGGAAAGGCCTCGGCGGATTCCAGCATGCGGTGCATATTCCAAATGCCTGGTGTCACTGTGGTCGCGCAGGTGCCGTGGGCCGGACCGGTGCCTCCGCCGAGCATGGTTGTGATGCCGGAGGCGAGGGCGTGTTCGATTTGCTGGGGGCAGATGAAGTGGATATGGGAGTCGATACCGCCAGCGGTGACGATGCAGCCTTCACCGGCGATGACTTCCGTGGCGGCGCCGATGACCATGGTGATGCCATTTTGAATGAGAGGATTCCCGGCGTGGCCGATGCCCGCGATGCGTCCGTGCTTGATGCCGATATCGGCTTTGATGACGCCTTGGACGGGATCGAGGACAAGCGCGTTGGTGATGACCAAGTCCAGGCACTCGTGGTCGAAGGCGAGAGGTGACTGGCCCATGCCGTCGCGGATGACTTTTCCTCCGCCAAATTTCACTTCATTGCCGTAGCCCCCGTTTTCCGCAATGAGGTCCCGCTCGACTTCGATGAAAAGCTCGGTGTCGGCGAGACGCACCAGATCTCCTGTGGTCGGGCCAAAAATTTCGGCATAGACGCGGCGGCTGAGTTTCATAGTTTTCCGTTCACCTTTCCATTGAGCCCATGGACTTCGCGGGAGCCGGCGAGGGCGACGAGGGCGACTTCCCGGGTATCGCCCGGTTCGAAGCGGACTGCGGTGCCGGCCGGGATATCGAGGCGGAATCCGCGGGCGGCTTCGCGGTCGAAGTCCAGCAAGGAATTCACTTCGTAAAAATGAAAGTGGCTTCCCACCTGCACCGGGCGGTCTCCACGGTGGGTGACGGTGAGGGATATCTTGTCGAGATTCTCGTTGATGAGAATGTAAGCGTCTGGGTCGGTAAGGATTTCGCCGGGGATCATCGGATAGGGTGGTGAACGGTGACGAGTTTGGTGCCGTCGGGGAAGGTGGCCTCGACCTGCACTTCGGGGATCATTTCCGGCACGCCTTCCATGACATCCCCCCGGCTGAGAATGGTGGCTCCGTGGCTCATGAGATCGGCCACCGAGCGGCCATCGCGCGCGCCTTCGAGAATTTCGTAGGTGATGATGGCAACTGATTCCGGGTGGTTTAATTTGAGTCCGCGCTGTTGTCGGCGGCGGGCGAGGTCTGCCGCCACGACGATGAGAAGCTTATCGGTTTCGCGAGGCGTGAGGTGCATTAGAGGAGGGTGAGGACGGTGATTGAAAAGATGGCTACTCCGGCGAGGCGGAGGGGTTTCTGCCGGGCACAATGCTGAAGCGCGATGCCGATGCCGAGTCCCACGAGCAGGAGGCTTGCCGCAGCGAGCAGGAAGCCCAGTGCGGCTTGAGCGCCCAAGAGTGTGGCTGGCATTTCAAGGCCGTGGGCTTGCCCATGAAAGAGGGCCGCGCCTGCGACGAGTGCGGCACTCCCCGAGAGCGGAAAGGGCTTCGCCATAGCAAGAACTGCTCCAAAAGCGAGGGTGCTGGAGAGGATGAGCGGCTCGATAAATGGAAGGGCGACGCCACTCGCCCCCAGCACCGCGCCCACTCCCATGGCGAGGAGGAAGGTGCTCGGAAGCACCCAAAGCGCTCGGCCCCCTAGCTGAACGGCCCAGAGCCCGACGGACAAGATTGCCAGGAGATGGTCGGAACCTGAAAAGGGATGCAGAAATCCCCAGCTTAGGCTGGAGATTTCAGGCCCTGTTCCTGTGTGGGCATGGGCCAATCCGGGAAGAACAAGCAGGAGTATGAGGAATCTGGCGCTTTTCATAATGTGTCTTTTTATACAGTGAGATGGGTTTTCACAATTTCGTCGGTGAGGTCATGGATTCGACCGGACGCGGCCACGTTTCCTCGGTCAAGTATGGCAAAATCATCGGCAAGTTCACGGCAGAAATCGAGATATTGCTCCACAAGCAAAATGGTCATGGATTTTTCCGCATGGAGGAGTTGGAGCGCCGAAGCGATTTCGTTGCCCAGTTGCTGGCCTTCATGTGGGTGTTCGATGCGAATTTGATCAAAGCTTCGAGAGAGATTTTCGTAGTCTTGGTGGCCGCGTAATCCTCCAGATCGACGGAATGCGTTGATCTGATTAGCAAGGAGATGGAGTTTCTCCAATTTTTCTCCCCCGGCGGAATCGATTTCCTTTTTAAGAAGTTGGGAGGCTTCGGCGAGGAGATCGTGTTCGTGGGGATGTCCGCCCCGGCGGAGGAGTTTCAGGGCGTCGCCGATCTGGTCGATGATGTTGGGCTGTATGCCTTCGGTTGGCTCGTCCAGGATGAGGAGGTCCGGCTCGGTGAGAAGCGCGCGGCCGATGGCCAATTGCTGTTGCTGTCCGCCCGAGAGCATGCCGCCCTTGCGATGGCGGAAGTCTTTCAGGATGGGAAAAAGGGCATTCACGCGTTCGAGCGAGGCTTTTGGTTTTTTCCCCTGCGCCACAGCGCCGATGTAAAGGTTCTCTTCGACCGTGAGATGTGGAAAAATACCGCGACCTTGGGGAACGTATCCGATGCCTCGCCGCGCACGTTCCTCGCTGGGAAGACGCGAGATGTCCTCGCCTTTAAAGAGGATTTTGCCTGAGGAATTGCGGTGGATGCCGACGATGGATTTCAGCGTGGTGGTTTTTCCAACACCATTTCTGCCCATGAGACAGAATACGTTGTGGGATTGAACGTCGAGGGTGACGCCGCGCAGGATGCTGGAGCCGCTTAGGGAGACGCAGAGATCGTTAATTTGTAGCATGGGCGGCTTTCCCTTTCCTTCCGAGGTAGACTTGAATGACGCGTTCATCATTTTGAACATGGTCCAGGCTGCCTTCGCAGAGAACGTGACCTTGGTGCAAGACGGTCACTTTACTGCCGAGTTGGCGGACGAAAACCATATCGTGTTCGATGACGAGGATCGTGTGCTTTCCAGCGAGGCGGAGGAGGAGTTCCCCGGTTTTTTCCGTTTCCTCATCTGACATGCCTGCAGCCGGTTCATCCACGAGGAGAAGCTCGGCGTTTTGGGCGAGGAGCATGCCGATTTCGAGCCATTGTTTTTGGCCATGGGCGAGGAGGCCCGCTTTTTGATTGGCTTTGGCATCGAGCCCGATGGTCGCAAGGACATCGTGAATACGGTCGTTTTGGGCGGGAGTGGTGCGGTGGAAGAGGGATGCCCACACGCCGCGAGGGCCTTCCAGACCGAGGAGAATGTTTTCGTAAACCGTGTGGTCGTTATAAACACTTGGCGTCTGAAATTTCCGTCCAATCCCAAGCCGATAAATCTCGTATTCGCGCAGCGATGTCAGCCGGGTGCCTCGAAACTCGATGATGCCGGCATCCGGGCGGGTGCGTCCGGTGATGAGGTCGAGAAACGTGCTTTTGCCTGCGCCATTGGGGCCGATGATGGTGCGGAGTTCGCCCTTATCGAGGTAGAAATTCAGGTCATCGATGGCTTTGAATCCATCGAAGGACATGGTGACGCCTTCGGCGGTGAGGAGGAGTTCGTTTTTCATTCTCGGGAAACCTCCTTGGAGTGCTTGGTTTGCCGTTTGAAAAGAGATCCGATTTGTTCGGCGATGCCGATGATGCCTTTGGGAGCAAAGAGGACGACAATCACAAAAAGCCCGCCCAGCAGGATCGGCCAGTAGGCTGGAATCGCCTGTGTGGCCCAGCTTTTCAGGGCATTGACGCCTACTGCGCCCAGGATCGGGCCGAGCAATGTGCCGCGCCCGCCGACGGCTACCCACACAATGGCCTCCAAGGATTTCGAGGGTTCCATCTGGCTGGGATTGATGATTCCCGCCTGCGGCACGTAGAGGGCGCCGGCGATGCCTGAAATGATGGCCGCTAGCACAAAAACAAAGAGTTTGTAGTTTGCTGCGGCGTAACCCGAGAAAAGCACGCGGTTCTCGCTGTCCCGCACGGCGCGTTGCACCTTGCCGAACTTGGTGAGCGTGAGCCAGCGGCAGAGGGCATAGACGATGATCAGCGCCAATGCCGATGCGATGTAGAGGCCTCGCTGGGTGGCGGGATTTGCGAGTTGATGGCCGAGGAGGGTCTTGAAGTCTGTGAAGCCGTTATTGCCGCCCATGGTGAGCTCGTTACGAAAGAAAAGCAGGCAGGCGGCGTAGGTCAGCGCTTGGGTAAGAATCGAAAAATAAACACCCCGGATGCGTGAGCGGAATGCCAGATAGCCAAAGATCGCCGCAACCACAGCCGGCATCCAAAGGACCGCAAACGCCGAAAACCAGAAATTCGCAAAGGGTTCCCAGTGGGTTGGCAATGTCGGATAGCCGAGGAAAACCATGAAATCCGGGAGGTCACTTTTGTATTGCCCGAGTTTGCCAATCATCAACATGAGGTGCATGCCGAGGGCATAACCTCCGAGCGAGAAAAAAAGCATCTGCCCAAGACTGATAAGCCCTGTGTATCCCCACAGGAGGTCGATGCTTACAGCGACAATGGAGAGGCAGAGATATTGTCCCCAGAGGTTGATGCTGAAATCACTGATATGAAAGGGACTTGTCTCCGGCGCGAAGGCATTGAGGCCAGGGATGACGGCGAGCAAAAAAAGAGCGGCGGCCAAGCCGAACCCGAGCTCCCTTTTGGAAATTCGGCTGTTCATCAATTTCCCTCCTCGAGGTTACGGCTCTTGGTGCTAAAAATGCCTGAGGGTTTCCACTGCAGGAAAAGAATAATGCCCACGAGTACGAGCACTTTGCCGATGACGGGGTTTCGTAGCGTGGTTTGCAGGATTTGATCCAACGTTCCAATTCCGAATGCAGAGATGACGGTTCCGATGAGATTTCCAACACCACCGAGAACAACGACCATGAAGGCGTCCACAATATAAGTCTGCCCAGTGCTGGGCCCGATATTCCCGATTTGCGAGAGAAATGCGCCTGCCAGACCCGCCAGCCCGCTGCCAAAGGCAAATGTGAGTGTATTGACCTTTGTCGTTGGAACACCCATGCAGGCAGCCATCGTGCGATCCTGCATCACGGCCCTAATGAGCAGGCCGAGCGGGGTTTTTGAAAGAAGCAGGGACGTGCCCACTACGATCAAGCCGGCAAAGACAATCACGAATACTCGGTTGTAATTCATCAGAATACCTTCAACACTGAAACTTCCGGTAATCCAAGCAGGGGAGGTGACCGGAACATTCGCAGGTCCAAATATAAGGCGGAAAAGCTGTTGCATCACAAGAGAAGCGCCCCAAGTCGCCAAGAGGGATTCCAACGGGCGTCGGTAAAGAAATTGAATCACGCTTTTCTCCAAAAGGAACCCCGCTGCCGCAGCGCTAAGAAAGGCAATGGGCAAAGCGGCAATAAAGTAGCTTTGGTAAATGGCGGAAGCTGGGTCGAAACCGAAGCCTGGGATATTCATGGAAATCCCAAACGGCGCAAAGGCCAATCCTGTGCCGAACACGCACTGCACCATAAAAGTCGCATATCCGCCTACGATCATGATTTCTCCATGGGCCATATTGATGACGCCCATGAGGCCAAATGTGATGGCGAGTCCGAGGGCAACGACCAGTAAAACGGACCCCAAACTGACGCCACGGAATATGGTCCCAAAAAAATCAACCCAGAAAATGTGGTTATCGATGCTTTCCAAGGCTGCTTTGGCTGCCTGGAGGGTTTTTGGTGTTTGTGTAGAATCTGCGGCAATTCGCGTAATCGCGTCTTTGGCCGGTACTGAGGCGGATTGGCCAAGGCGTTGAAGCGCGGCTATCTTAAGTGTGGTATTTTCGGAATTGAGATTCACTAAAGCGATGGAATCCAAAATAGTTTCCTTCACACTCTGGTCTGTTTCATTTTCCAACCGGGCTTCCAGAACTGGCAATGTGGCAGGGGCCTGCTTCAGGCCCAGCTTAAGGATCGCGTTTTGACGAATGGCCGGTGAAGCATCGCCGAGTGCCAGAAGATCTGTTGTGGATTTGATTGCACGGCGTAGTTTGCTGAAAGTATCAACAGCTTTTAAGGAGGGTTCGAAGGCGATGAGAGAGCCGGCTTTGTTTACAAGCGGTTGTCCATTATCCACTCGAAGAAGTCGAACGGTGGAATTTTCCTCAACCTTCAAAAACGGAATCCGCTGACCATCTTCATCGCTAAAAATAAAAACTTGTTCCCGCTGCCAGCCTTCGAGTACGGGGGCAAGAGCTGGATGGGGAGTTGCTGCGAGTTTTTCGACAAGTGCGGCTTGATCGTTCTCTGGCGCAAGAATTGCCGTCGCAAGTAATTGTCTGGCAATTTTTTCGGAATCATCTGCAGCTAAGATACGTGTCGAAAACAATAAGACGTAAACCACTGTAGTGAATAGGAAGGCTCTCATCGACATCTCGTATTTTTATAAATTTTGGAGACTTTGTGCAGATACAAGAAGGGGCCGGGCAAACAACAACCCGACCCCTTCCCTTGTTGCTACTGCGATTTACTTGCTGCCAAACGTGCCTTTAAGCCAAGGTTGTGGATAGACTTGGCTGAATTCTTTGACAATTTTGAATTGTCCGTCGGCTTTCGTTTCCCCAATGTAGACGTTTTTCTTTGTGTGGTTATTCTTTTCTACAGTGTTAAGACCATTTGGACCATCGAATGTAATTGTCCCGGATTGAAGTACTTCACGGACTTTATCAACATCGAAGCTGCCGGCTTTTTCCACAGCAGCCTTCCAGAGGTACACTCCATCGTAGGAAAGAACCATCGGACTGCATGTGACGCGGTTGGCTTTTTCGATGCCAGGGACAGTCGATGTTTTGAGCCATGCAAAGAAGTCTTTTTTGAATTTGTCGTTTTGCTTGCTGTCGATGGACATGAAATAGGCCCAGCAACCGAGGTGGCCGACGAGGTCCTTAGTAGGAAGGCTGCGGAATTCGTCCTCAGAGAGGCTCAATGATGCAACCGGGCAATCTGCTGCAGTGAGTCCGGAAGCAGCAAACTCCTTGAAGAATGGCACATTCGAATCACCATTGATCGTGTTGATCACGCAGGCGTCGCCGGAGGCGGCAAATTGCTTGATTTCAGCAACGATCTGTTGGTAGTCGGTGTGGCCGAATGGTGTGTATTTTCCAGCAGAGATCACTTTGCCCTCCGCGTCCTTGCGAAGTCCACCACCGATATTTTCGATTGGGACGCCCTTAGAGAGAAGATACTCTAGAAGAACAAGGTTTGTGGTTTGCGGATAAACATAGTCCGTGCCGATGAGGTAGAATTTTTTCTTTCCATCTGCCAGGAGGTAATCTACCGCAGGAATAGCCTGTTGGTTAACGGCTTCCGCTGTGTAAATCACATTCTGCGACTCTTCTTCCCCTTCGTATTGAACGGGGTAAAAGAGGAGGCCATTCTCTTTCTCGAAGACTGGAAGAACCGATTTGCGGCTCACCGAGGTCCAGCAACCGAATGTCACTGCGACTTTGTCCACTTCGAGGAGTTGCTTGGCTTTTTCCGCAAAGAGTGGCCAGTTGGAAGCCCCATCGACAACGACTGGTTCAATCTTTTTTCCAAGCACGCCGCCTTTGGCATTGATTTCATCGAAGGCGAACATGAGCACATCGCGTAGCGAAGTCTCGCTGATCGCCATCGTTCCGCTGAGAGAGTGAAGCACACCGACCTTCACGGTATCTTTATCCGCCGCAGTCAGTGTCGGAGCAAGTGTCGCGGCCAGTGCGGAAATAAGGAGAGTGCAGAGTGATTTTTTCGACATATAAGTAATTATTAGAGAGTTTGATCCTCCGCTTTGCTTTCGATGCCAAGCGGAGGACTCAAAGGTTTCTGATCTTAGAACATCAATTTGACGCCGAGGTTTCCAGTTACAAAGTTATCCGCAGGGTTGGTTGGGATCACTGCATTGCTGGTGTTGTAATAGGTAACGCCCCCGTGAAGCTCCCAGCTTCCAGGAAGGTATGGGATAGGCACGCTGCCACCGATTCCAATGGCAGTGTAGCCGTATCCGCCTGAACCCCCGTGGAAGTCGTCGGTAGCAAAGCCCATGGCGGCAGTCGGAGTGATGCTTACTTCGTAAATCTTGAAAGTGTAGCTCAGGTTTGGAACGAAGAATGTGCCCGCAGATCCCGGTCCATCGCCACCTACACCCTCCAAACTCGCATCCAAACGATTGTGTATCGTGATAGCTGGATTCAAGAATGTATTATTTGCATATTTCAGAGTGATATCCAAGACCTGTTCTGTTTGCTCAGCATACATCCAGGCTTGATATAAAACCG
This sequence comes from Terrimicrobiaceae bacterium, assembly GCA_044344595.1. Lineage (GTDB taxonomy): Bacteria > Verrucomicrobiota > Verrucomicrobiia > Chthoniobacterales > Terrimicrobiaceae > UBA967. The sequence continues at coordinate 5,999 of JBIJCR010000027.1, read as the reverse complement.
TTAATGACAAATCTTTGTAGCTGTATGATAGACCCGTCCAAATGTCCACTTCTTGCAGGTATCCTCCGATAGGACTCGGAAGGTTGTTGTTGACATCCCACCAAGTTCCAACCACTGCCGATAAACCCTCAATCGGGGTCGCCCACGCGAGTTCAAACGATGGATTAAAAACACCACGTCCCCATGATGTGCCGCCGCCCCAGACATCCAAACCGTAGGAAATGAAGTGGCTGTTCAAGTCAAAAGACAGCCAACCGGAGAAGGCTGGCGTTTCCTCTTCTTCGACAACGGCCACAACTTCTTTGGCTGGAGCAGCTGTTCCTGCGTGAACGGGTGTTGATGCCGCTATAAGCCCAAGGGTTACAGCAGCTACTTTGATGATGATGTGTTTTTTTAGCATGGTTTTTGTTTGTGTTGAATTGAACGGCGCGTTGACGGGCGTCGTCTGGGGCTTTTAAGCTAGCGGCATGCCAACATTCCAGAACCCGCATTTTATTCTCGAATCAGGCAAAAAAGAACGCGAATCAGACATTCCAGGTCATTTTTCAAGCAGTGTGTGAAAAAAGCGACAATTCGCGAAGGCGCTGTATGGCAATGCGGCCGATTTTTAGGCAGGCCGATCCACTGTTGAACGAGAGCGTTGCTTCATTGCGGGAATGGCTAACCATGCGGCAAATCTGGGAGGGATTCACGATCAAAGTGCGATCGAGGCGATGGAAGCCGTGGCCAGCAAGCTCGCAGGTCCATTCCTGCATGGAGCGATGACAAGTGATTTTCGTGCCCTCTGCGAGGAAGACATGGGTTTGGTGGTCTTGAGCCAGTATGTGAGAAATTCTTGAGGGTGAAAAAAATTGGTATCCAGTTGTGCTTTTTAGTGACACGCGAGAATCTGTATCAACCCGTAATCTAGCATTTCGAGCAGCATGGCGTGAGAGAGCAAGTGAAAGGCGTTCGGGAAGGAGCGGCTTGAGCAAGTAATCTAAAGCTCCCGCATCAAAGGCGCGCAGAGCGAAACGATCATCCTCCGTCACACAAATCAGGCTCGCGGCGTTTGGCAAAAACTTGAGCAAATCAAATCCATTAGCTGCGCGGGGATTTAGAAACAAGATTTGTGGCTGGAATTTCAGACACATCGATTTGGCCTCCTTGAAACTGAGGCATCCCGCAAGAATCGTTATGGCAGGCGAGAGATCGCTCAGTAAATGCCGGAGGAATTCTATTCCAGCGCAATCGGAATCCACGATGAGAGCGTGTTCCGTATTCACAAAAACGAATACCTCCCCGAGATTACTGCGAAGTTGATAAAAGCAATCTCCCTTTTTTCCCTTGCAAAGCCCATAAACTATCCAAGTCTTTTGAACTTATTCTCGAGGGGCTTGACAATAATTTTTTTGTCAGCGCTGAAAAAGCAATCGGATTACTCTAAGAAAACTGCCAAGAATATGAGCCAACAACTCCAGTTCTTCTGTCAGTGGGTAGTCCCAAGTAGATTCAACCAAGTCACACGATGCGCCCTCTCCTTCAAGGGCCAAAAACTTGGAGGACCTTCAAAATTTTGGTTCGGAGTTTCATAGATGCGTGGGCGAAAGTCGCATATTTTTGCTGCGCAATGGGATGTGCAGTCCGTCTTGGTTGGGAAAGGAAAGGTCGGCTCTGGTTCAAGAAACCACCAAGCTGCTAACGGCGGATGCCAGCGCACGTTCGTCGCCGATGCCGAATTCTTCGCCGGCAGGCATTTCGAGTGAGTGGCCGTTGGGAAGAACGAATTCCATTATGAGTGGGCGTGGGCCGGAATTGGCTTTCACAGCGGCGAGAATTTTTTGCAGGGCGGCATCATCGAGGCGTTCACGGGCGAGTCGCAGGCGCACCGGGCGCACGGAGGTTTTTTCGATCAGTGCGGTTGCAGCTCCCGCAGTGGCGCGGATCGCTTCGTCGCGGCGGGTGATACGTGTGTTGATCGATACCGCCGTGCCGGGGACGAAGAGGGCGGCATTTTTTGAGAAGGATTCATCCCAAGCGGTGATCTCCAGCGAGCCTGTGAAATCTTCAAGGATCAGGATGCCGAAAGGCTTGCCGTCCTTTTTGGACAATCGTTTTTCGACGGACATGATCAGGCCCGCGAGCTTGAATGTGCCGGGTTCGGTGGCTTCGCGGACTTGGGCGATGGTGTTGTATTTTCCGGAGTCGAAATTCCCCGCGTAGCTGTCGAGGGGGTGTCCGCTCACATAGTAGCCGAGGAGTTCCTTCTCATGTTTGAGCATTTCCAGCTGGCTCCAGGGGTGGATCTTTGCGGCTTTTGAGGATTTTTTTGGCGGTGTGAGCGGCGTGTCTCCAAACAGCGAGAACTGTCCGCTGGCGCGGTCGCGCTGGAGTGAAGCGGCGGCGGTCATGGAGGACTCAATATCGGCGAAGAGTGCGGCGCGGTTTTTGTCGAGGCAGTCGAACGCGCCGCATTTCACAAGGCTCTCGAGAATCTTGCGGTTAACCGTGCGCGAATCGAGACGCGAGCAGAAATCCTCCAATCTGCGGAAGGGGCCGCATTTTTCCCTCTCGGCAATGGCGGATTCCATCGCGCCCGCACCGACATTTTTGATCGATGCCAGTCCGAAGCGAATGCCTGGGCCGTCGGTCTCAGGGGCAAATTTCAGCGCGCTGGCGTTGATGTCCGGTGGCAGCACAGGAATCTCCATGCGGCGGCACTCGGCGATAACCACGGCGAGGCGATCGGTGTCGTTGGCATCGAAGGTTAGCATGGCGGACATGAACTCGCGGGGAAAGTGGGCCTTCAGGTAGGCGGTCTGATAGGAAATCCAGCCGTAGGCAGCACTGTGTGATTTGTTGAAGCCGTATTGCGCGAATTTCTCGATGAAGCCGAATACGGCATCGGCGACCTTGGGAGGAATGTTGTTGTGTGTGCCGCAGCCTTCGACGAAGCGTTTGCGCTCCTTCTCCATCTTCTCGGCATCCTTCTTGCCCATGGCGCGACGGAGTAGATCCGCCTCGCCGAGCGAGTAGCCCGCAAGAACGCTGGCAGCCATCTGTACCTGCTCTTGGTAGACGATGATTCCGTGCGTTTCAGAGCAGACCTTTTCCAGGAGCGGATGCAGGTATTCGACCTTTTTGATGCCCTTCTTGCGCTCGATGTAGTCGTCAATGAACTGCATCGGGCCCGGACGGTAAAGCGCACCGATGGCTATGATGTCCTCGATGCAGCCGACATCAAATCGCTTACAGCAATTCGTAATGCCGCCGCTTTCCATCTGGAAGACGCCAAGAGTTTCGCCCCGGTTGTAGATGTCAAACGCCGGACGGTCGTCGCTGGGTATGAGGTCGATGTTAAAATCCGGAACCTTCGCGTGTATGAGTCGTACCGCCTCCTGCATGATCGTGAGCGTGCGCAGGCCGAGGAAGTCCATCTTCAGCATGCCGAGGTCGGTGAGCGGACCCATGGCGTATTGCGTGACGACCTCGTTTTCCTTGCCCCGGCAGAGCGGGATAAACTCATCTAGCGGACGGTCGCCGATGACGACACCGGCGGCGTGGATGCCGGTATTCCGGCTCAAGCCCTCAAGTACGGTGGCGTAATCCCAAAGTTGGCGCACGGGGGCCTCGTTCTCGATGGCAGTCTGCAGCTCGGGGTTCTTCTCGCGTGCCTTCTCGAGATCGATGTTCAGCTCGTTCGGAATCATCTTTGCCACGCGGTCGCCATCCGAGTAGCTCCAGCCCAGCACGCGGGCGACATCGCGGATCACGCTCTTAGCGCCCAGCGTGCCAAAGGTGATAATCTGAGACACCGCGCGCTCGCCGTATTTCTGACGCACATACTCGATGACTTCGCCTCGGCGTTCCATGCAGAAGTCCACATCGATATCCGGCGGGCTCACACGCTCGGGGTTCAAGAACCTTTCAAAAATGAGACCATAACGAAGCGGGTCGATATCCGTGATTCCCAGTACATAGGCTATGAGGGATCCGGCCGCCGAGCCGCGCCCGGGGCCCACTGGAATGCCACTGTCTTTCGCATGGCGGATGAAATCCCATACGATTAAAAAGTAGCTGATGAACCCGGTTTTCTCGATCACCGAGAGTTCGTAGTCGAGGCGCTTGTTCAGCTCGGGGTCTGTGTCAACGCGCCCGCCGAAGCGTTTGCGCAGGCCCTCGTGGCAGAGGTCGCGCAGGTATTGCTCACGGCTGCGCGTGTCGGGCGAGTCGAAATTCGGGTATTTTGGCTTGCCGAATTCCATCTTGAAATCACATCGCTCGGCGATGCGCAGCGTGTTGTCGCACGCCTCGGGAAGCTCGGCGAAGATGGCGCGCATCTCCTCAGGGGATTTGAAATACAGCTCGGAGCTGTAGCGCATGCGCCTTTCATCGACCACATTCGACGCCGTGCCGATGCAGATAAGCACATCATGGGCTTCATGGTGCGACTTCTCCAGAAAGTGGACATCGTTCGCGGCAACTAGGCCGAGATCGAGGTTGCGCGCGATTTTCACCAAGTCGGGATTGATCCGACGCTGCGCATCGAGGCCGAAATCGTGGAGTTCGATGAAGTAGTTCTCCGCGCCGAAAATCTCTCGATAGGCTGCCGCCGTTGCTTGTGCTTCTTCGAAGCGTCCAGATTGCAACAGCGTCGCAACCTCGCCTTTCAGGCATCCGCTGAGGGCGATGATGCCTTTCGAATGAGCGGCCAGGCGCTCCTTGTCCACGCGGGGCTTGTAGTAAAAACCCTCGAGATACCCTGCGGTCGAGAGCTTCACGAGATTCCGGTAGCCCTCGTCGTTCGTCGCCAGCAGCGTCAGATGAAACGCTGCATCTTTCGCGGAGGAACCGTTCTTATCCGTCATCGAGCCCGGCGCGACGTACATCTCGCAACCAATGATTGGCTTGATCCCTTTCTTCTCGGCTTGCTGATAAAATGGCACTGCCGCATGCAGGTTGCCGTGGTCTGTCACGGCCACGGCTGGCATCCCGAATCCCGCCGCTTTTTTCACCAACTCGTCCAACCTCACAGCTCCGTCCAGAAGGGAAAACTCGGAGTGGCAATGTAGGTGGACGAATGACATGCTGAGATAATACCGCAACGCCCGCCTCTTTGTCGAATGGTCGGCTTGGGCATCGCTTTTTTACCCCGGGAAAAAATAAACGCGGCTCCCCTTTCGGAGAGCCGCGTTGGCAATCTATGCCATTTTGAGCAAGTTACTTATTGCACTGTTTGCACTCGGAGCACTTGCCTTTGCAGCAGGTGGCGCAGTCCTTGTCCTTGCAGCATGTCGGGCATGATGTCCCAGCGGCTTGAACAGAACCAACCACTGCAGCGCAGGCCAGAGCGATGGCGATAATTAATGATTTCATAATTTTCCTTTCTGAATGGAATTTTCAAGAAGTGACGGCTTGTTCGAAAATCAAGCCCCGGCGCAAAGTCAGGCCCCCGAGCGCGGTGGCGGTGTGGCCGGCTCGGGGCAAAAGCCTGGAGCCGATTCATCGTAGTTTGACCAGCGATGAGCTGCAATAGGCGGCGATAGTTTGAGAACTTGCACCAGCACGACAGCAATCATATGCTGTAGACCGGGACAGACATTACACGCACAGCAAGAAGCGAAAGCGGTGCTTGGCGCTGATGGGGCGTGAAGTCCGTGGCAGCAGCAGGACTCTACCTTCGAGACGGGGCTCGAAAGCATCTCGTTCGGCAATGCCATGCCCATCACCGAAACGGTGAGAAGAACTATGCATGCCAACGCCGCTCGTAAAAGCCGATTCACAGACCCATACTACAACAGCATTGATGAAACGCAAGCGGCCGTGTGGGGAATTCTCATGAACCGCTCTAAAAACGGAGCTTTGCCGTTTCAAACAATCACATTGCAGCCTGTGATCTTGAAAGCTGCTGAGGCTTTCAGCAAATGCCGGTCGTTGCTGAAAATTTCGGCAAACCCGTGCACGGATGCGCAAGCAAGGTGCAGGGCATCGGCGGCGCGCAAGTAGGTTGTTGGCTTGAT
>JBIJCR010000115.1:0-7092 GCA_044344595.1 Terrimicrobiaceae bacterium | reverse complement strand
CGGTCTGGGAAAATGGCGATGCGGACTTCGTCGGGATCCCGGTAGTCGCGGTGGCAAAAAGCGTTGATGATGGCTTCACGGAAGGCTTCGCGGTCGATCTCGGGGACATCGACTCGGGCCAGGCCATCGAGTCTCATACCGATCCGGATGTTCTTGAGAATGTATTTTTCGGCTTCCTCGATAAGGGTCAGGATATCGCCGTTGAAATCATGCTGGTCGATAATGGTCGCTGTGGTGGGCGTGGCAAAAACAGCGCAGCGGAGAGCGAGTGCGGGCGGCTTTGCAAAGAAAACGCAGGCGGCGTTCAGGTAGTGGCCATCGACATGAAGCCCGAGGCTTTGGAGAGCAGTTGGGGCGTTGGTCCAAGGGAGACCTGCCTTGCGGACATAGGCACGGACCTTTGCGGCATCGGGCTTGAAGTAGGCTTATGGGATCGGCTCCGAATCCCAACTGCGGTGGCTGCGATTTTTGCGAAGGATAATGGGCTCGATTTCCTTGGCTGAAAGTTGGCGATCTTCGTCGGCAACGCGCATGTAGGCACGACCATGTGAGTAGTAGGGCTTCTCACTGCCGGAGAAACTGACGCGGATGCAGGATGTTCCACTCAAGAGCACATTTGAAATTTCCGGAAAGATCTTTGGCTCGATGTGCGCGGCGATGGATTGCGATACCTTCCGAAGGGTGGTTTCGGTGACATCCATGCCAACTGGCGTGCCATCGTTTTTGATTCCGAACCAGAGTTCACCGGCAGCATGCTTGTTGAGTATGGCCGCCATGGAATTCAGGCCCTCGCCAAGCTCTGCGAGGCTTTTCTTGAACTCGATGGTTTCGGATTCCTTCATTTCAGGACTGGAGGCGTTGACCGAGCATTGAGATTATCTCAGCTTTTTTGTCGACGCGGCGCAATTTCAAAGGCGGGATTTTCCTTCCTCATCACCGCACAAAATCGAAAGTTTCGTGGCATAGGGATTGTTCATCCGCTGGGAGAGAAAAATAACCCAGCCCGAGGCCGTTTCCGGCGTGTCGAGCGGGAGCTTCGCCGGGGGCGCTATGTCGGGCGGTTCCTCATCGTCGTGGAGGGAACACTATCCGATGTCCAACGCGCTGCCCGTGGCATCCATCCGAACTCCATCAGCGGCACACTCGCCTCATGGGCTGTAAGGTTTTGTCCGATCATCTTCGCCGGATCGACGGCGGGAGCGGCGGACTTTGCTTTCCGCGCCCTCGCCTCACAGGTTCGCGACATCCAGCGGGCCGCGCAGAGTATCCAAGCAGAACCCTCCGCGCCCGCAACCCTGCCGACACAACAAACGTGCCACAGCGGGCGCACAGCGCGAAGAGCAAGCCAGTAGAGGAAAGTAGACCAAGCAACCAACCCACCAAACTATGAAACTAAAAAACATCCGCTGGGAAACATTCGCCCAACTGGTCGCTACAGGGTCAACTGGAGCCGCCGCCTATATCGAGGCAGGTTTCAGTAAAAATTCTGCACCGCAGGGCGCCGAGAGACTCAGTCGCAATTCCGCAGTTGCCAACCGCATCGAGGAACTTCGAGCCGAAAACGAGCGACTCATGGAAATGAAACGAGAAGACTACTTGCGTGAGTTAAAGGACCGATTCCTCAATCTTCCACCATCCGAGTCTACAACTGCAAAATACGGAGAAATGCTTGCCCGAGCGATGGGGTGGAACGAACCAGAAAAGCATGAAATACTACAAAAAAGCGAAGACCCTATCGCCAGCTAATGCGAGAAATTCGGGACGGCAATTTTGTTTCATAAAATCACAACCTCTTAATATGAAATCGGCAATTCGCCGGATTTTACGATTGTCTCAACCAGTGGCTCCAATGTCCGAGATGCCGATTTCCTGCTAAGAACTGGAGTGAGCCTCATCCAAAAAGGACGATCCTCAAACGAGGATGATCGTGCTCCCCAGACTATCCGGGCAGACGCAAAAGCCTTGAAATAATCCACCGGCTGCCACGCGCTCCAAAAAATTCAACCCTGCCTATGACACACTCGCTGGTTGCGTCGGCTGTCTCGTTCGCTAAAGTCGCCACAGACATCAGGAATTCCTGTGGCCGTCAAAAGCCGCAGGGTGCCTACCGAGGAATTGGAGAAACTCCCACGGTGGCTTGCTTGAGGAAAATTCAAGCGATGTGCGGGTCGGAAGACCCGAACAACAAAAATCTCCACGGTTCAGATATTGACCGCCGCTCCTGATTGGAAACGGCGGTTTTTTATTGGCCGGATTCCTGGTGCGAAACCCAAAAGGAGACACACCATGACAAAAACACCCACGGCATCCATCCGCGTTCTACCGGACAACCCGGACCACCACCTCTGGAACAACCACGGCACCTTCTGGTGCCACTACACCCTTCATTTCCCGGATTACACGAAGCGCCGTGTGCGCCAGAGCCTCGGCACATCGTCCATCGATCATGCCCGCAAGCTTCGGGATCAAATCCTGAGCCGTGCGCAGAAAGGAGGTGCGCTGTGAATTCAACGCACCTCGATCCATTCCAACGGAAACTTCTCGCTGCATTCGATGACAGGGTTCCAGTATCCGGAATAACCGGCGTCTTCTTCAGTAATCCCAAAGCGCCTTCGGTAGTGCTCAGCAGATCACCGGATCAGAAGCAGGATGTTCCTGTCCTTTTGGTCGGAATATATCCCGGCGGGGAAAACGCAAATGTTGATCTGGGATTGGAAATCAGCCGCGCGGGCAATGGTTGTCTTCCCCTCTTCCAGTGCCTCTCCGAGGGCGAATCGACTATCGGAGTTTTCGCGCCATTCCTTTTTTACAGGGGAAATAATTCTTCGGAATTTGAACGGGTAGCCACAGAGATTTGCCAAAAGATGCATTCGGAGGGCCAGCTGTCCGGTTGGCTTTTTGTGAGATGCTCTGTGTGCTACATCACCAAAGATGGTCGCTCCCATAATTCCTCTGAATATCCAGAGGCGTTTGTGGGTGCTTGATCGTTTCGCCTCGCTCTAGTCCTCGCCTTTTGGAACTTTTGGGTAAATGCACACTTTCGTCGTCAAGCTCTCCGACCTCTCTTTCCTCTCCGATGAGCATTTGGCCGCGCATGGTGATCTCGGCGGGAAAATCATCCGCCAGTTCTCTTTTCTGCCAAGCGATTTGAAGGTCACGATTTCCGATGGGTTCGCGCACATCGAGTATTCACCTGCCCCGCCGGATAAGCTGGCAGAGGCCCTTCGCCTCGCCGATCAAGGCGCGAAGGCCGCTAAGAAGGGCGACTTCCACGCCGCTCTCGATTTCTACACAGCCGTTCTCCAAGCCAATCCAGCCCTTCCCGATACCCGTCGTGACCTCGCTATGGTTCATTACGAACTCGGGCAACTCGACGCGGCAAAGGACGAGCTCATCGACGCCCTCCGCCTTGCCCCAAATGACGCCTAGAGCCATGTCGTCATGGGAAACATCTTCACCCGTGAGCAGGATTGGGATTATGCCATCCGATTTTTCTCAAAGGCCCTTGATCTCAAACCCGGCGATTCCTACGCGCTGAACGGCCTCGGAGCCGCCCATGCCAAGAGTGGCCAACTCGACCAAGCGATCACCGCTTTTGATGCCGCCATCTCCGCGCATCCCAAAATGCCCGAGCCCCGCTTTGGAAAAGCCCTCGCGCTTCAGAGGCAGGGCCGACTCCGCCCAGCCGCCGACACTCTTAAGGCACTCATCGACACAGCGAGTTCCAATTCGCCCATCATCGACCAATCGAAAAAACTCCTCGCCGCCATTGAGTCCGAAATCCGCGAGCAAGGAGGCCCCACCAATCCCGAACTCCTCCAAGAAAAACACCCCGCCGCCGTGTGGCATTTGCTCGACGCCCTGAAACGCTTTGAAAATCTCGACGCCTGGCGCGTGGCTGAGATCACCTTTGAGGTCGCCCGACTCGGTGAGAATGGGCTCGACTACTCCAGCCCCGAGCCAAAATACCGGCTCACCGCCTACCCCGAGGAATCATTCAGCGGCCTCCAGCTCATGTGCCTCATGTATGCCGGATTCAAACGCATCGCTCCGGATCAGGATACTGGAATAGATTTGAACGAGCCTTGGGTTGCTGCTTTGGAGTTGTTCAACGCAGGAAAGCACTGACCAAATGCGACCGCTCGGAACCATCGACCAAATCAAGCCTGGCAGCAGGATTGTTTACAACGACGGCCGTCCTGGGCATTCGCACATTTTTGCTGAGGTGCTTTCTGTCGATCCCAAGGGAATGACAGTTCTATTCGAAGACCGCGCTGAAATTACGCGCATCGCTTTTTCCGACCGCGCTTGGATGGATTTTATCGAGTTGGCTTCGGAAGACTGACCGATACTTGATCTAAGCAGAATCGGAAGCAACTTCCCGAATCATGGCCGACACCCTTTCCACCGAGGAGCGCAGCCGCTTGATGTCCCGCATTCGCGGCAAGGATACCAAGCCGGAACTTGTCGTCAGCCGCCTGCTCCACGCCATGGGCTATCGTTTTCGTCTCCACCGGCGTGATTTGCCGGGACGCCCCGACATCGTTCTGCCACGCCACAGCGTCTGTATTTTTGTCCACGGCTGCTTCTGGCATCTTCACAGTAAGTGCAAAGACGCCCGAATTCCCAAGACACGGACGGCTTGGTGGCGAAAAAAACTCGAAGGCAACGCAGCCCGCGACAAACGCCACGCCGCCGCCCTCCGCCGTCTCGGTTGGCGCGTCCTCACGATTTGGGAATGCCAGACCGAGAAGCCTGAAAAACTCACACGCCGATTGGCGCTGCTCCACCCTCCATCATAACGGGCCGGCATTTCGCCAATTCCGCCAGGGTGCAGGCGACTGGCTTGCTCGGGCGGGGCCCCACAAGGGGCGAAACATCGCGGGGCGGCTCTTCATGGCAGTGCCCGAATTGGATGCGATAGTAGTAGGCCGCTTTCATTGTCGAAATATTCCGCTTCAATTCCTTGGCTCGGTCGGTAGCTGTCACGATCCGCACATTTTCGAACTTCCCCAGCCAGGGCGCTGTGATTTTTTTCTGGAAAACAGCCAGCCAGTCCGCCCGCAGGGGATCGAATCCCAAGTTCGTCGGCACGCCCGGCTTGCGCTCTTCCGGCGGCAGATGGCCCGCGTTTTCCCATTCCACCGCATGGCAAAAAAACACACCCCGCGTGCGGTAGGCCTCGGGATCATCCCCCTCCCGCAGAAATCCCAATACCACGCTGGCATCCTTCGGAGGCTTGGCATGACTGGCCCTTCCACCCGCATGGTATTCCGTCGGCTCCTCGCGCACCGTGTCGTGCGTCCAATAGTTGATCCTCGCCAATTGCGTGAAACGATCTCTTTGTCGCTCGAGCACATCGGTCACAAAGCGGCCGATTTCCCTGCGCCCATCGGCATGCCCCGGCGAAATGGAAAACGCACCCACTCCGGGCAGAATCTCGTGGTATTTCGAGAATCTCGCATCGCCCGGCCCGTTGCCTGGATACAAAACATACGAGCCCACCGTCCGCCGGATCGCATCGTTGTAGGCATGCATTTTGAAGAGGTCTGCCCGCTTATAGGTGTTCGTGGATTTCGCAGCCTCCTCCTCCTCGCTAAAAACCGACTCGTCGTCGGGGCCGAAGATTTCCGGAAGTTGGTCCACGCGGTATTTCGCATCGAAGTAAATACGCCAACTGTCCCTCCTTCTCTGCCCGTGCTTCACCCTCAAATGGTCCGCACCCAGCCGCATGGATCGCAGGAAAAACCACGAGCGAAAAATCCGGACGGAACGGCCGACTGTAGGCACCCGTCGAGAGCACCTCGCCTCGCGTTTTCGCTGAGTAGCAACGATCGAAGCAAAAATGTAACCGCAGGGCCTCGGCATCCGGCGCGCCTGCTCCAGCACCAGCATGCTCGCGCGGCCTCTCCGCAGGTTGATTGCCAACCTCCCATCCCTCTCGCAGAACACCGGCAAAATTCCCTCCCCTTCGGCAACCCAGCGAATCTCACGCAAGTGCGGCACCGCCTTCAACACCTCCAGCAACTCGAAGAAAAGCCAATACTCATACAGCGCCGCCACATCGCGAACGGTCGCCGTGAAGACATCCTCCCGCCCCTCCCAGTCCAAGCGCGCCGCCTGATCGAGTTGCAGCCACACGCGCAGGATATCGCGATAGCCCTCCCGCTTTTGCAGAGTCTGGTTCTCCAGCGCCAGCCTCTGCGGAGGCGACACCTCCCTGAAAAAAGCCCCGCCCAGCAATGCCGAAATTCTCGACGACAGCTCCTGCGCTGCCGCAGCCGCCGGACCACCTTTCGGCGGAAAAAGCCCAATCACCTCGCGGCACACCGCATCGAAAGCCTCCAGCGCATGGAGCAAAAACCGATTCGGCGCCGTATCCCGGTCCTCGCGCTTGCGCACATCCAGCACCTCGGCCGGCAGAAGCCTCACCCCACGGCGCCAATCCCTCGCCATCGCCATCGGATTCCGCAAAAAATCCCCGCTCCGCGCCAATCCCGCCGGCCGCCAATTCGACTCCTTCTCCAGCGCACTGTGCGGATTGTTGCGCACCGACTCCATCCACCGCTCCAGCTTCCCGCCGCCAAGAGCCTGCGAGAGGTAAAGGAACTGCTCCAGCACGAGACGCCGCCTGCGCTCCGGATCGCTTGTGAAAGGAACGCCCGACGGCGTGTTCCATTGCAACAATAACTGCCCGCACTTCGCCGCGATGTCTTGGGTCATGCGCTCGAAATCCCGCTCGTGGCCGAACTTCGTCGACACCACCTCGAAAAAAACACTCTGCCGTTCAGAGCCGAAGCGCACCGCCAGTTCCACCACTCCCAGGCAATTCACCCCTTGGAAATCCCCGCGCGGCAGCGTCCCCGTCCTCGAGTTCCTTTGGAACAACGCATGGCTTTCCACCTCCGGCCGCAACCCCGCTTTTTCGCCCTCGGGATGAAAAATCTCCCACACCAGGGGTGCTGTCTCGGCCAGCGTCACAGCAGGTCCCCGAGCCACCCGACGCCACGCCAGCGGACCACTATCCTCCTCGCTCCCAAACCACCCAACCGGCAATCCCGCGCAAACCCCGCACTCGCCCGTGAACCCCCG
>JBIJCR010000003.1:0-76091 GCA_044344595.1 Terrimicrobiaceae bacterium | reverse complement strand
GCCCCGGCCACGACCGCCGCTATGCGATCGACTGCTCAAAACTCCAATCCGAACTCGGCTGGGCGCCGCGCGAATCCTTCGAAACCGGCCTAGCTAAAACCGTGGACTGGTATTTGAAAAACCGCTCTTGGACCGACGACATCACCCAAAACCGCTATAACCGCGAGCGCCTCGGCGCGGCCAAGTAGTTTTACGAAAAGGGACAGGCTGCGGAAAGACGCGCTCACATTGTCTATGCAAGATTGGCATATTTGCATTCTCTGCACTGGTAATGGTGCCTCTCTGCCATAGAAACAACTCCACCATGAAAAATCGACCTTTTGGCAAACACGAGTTCAACTGTTCGGAGATCGGCTTCGGCGCTTGGGCCATCGGTGGCAGCTGGGGCGAGCAAGCAGATACTGACTCTATTGCCGCCCTGAACCGTGCGCTCGATCTCGGATGCAATTTCATCGATACCGCCGCCGGCTACGGAAACGGACGCAGCGAAATGCTCATTGCCCAAGTCCTCAGCGAACGCGCTACCGCAGGGAAAACAGACAAGGTCTTTGTCGCCACCAAAACCCCTCCCAGCCCGGGAATCTGGCCGCCGTCCCCCTATTGCAAGGCAGAAGACCGCTATTCAGAGGCTTACCTGCGGGAAAATATCGCCCAGCGCTGCGCCTTCCTTGGCACGGAGCGGATAGACCTTTTGCAACTCCACACCTGGACGCGCGCATGGAACCGCAATCCCACCCCCTTCAAACTCCTCCGCGAATTGCAGCGCGAGGGAAAAATCGGCCTCATCGGCATCTCCACGCCCGAGCACGACCAGAATAGCGTTGTCGATCTCATACGCGGCGGATGGATCGACTCCGTGCAGGTCATCTACAACCTGTTCGAGCAGGAACCCGCCGCTGAGTTGCTCGATGTGGCGATGGAACACGGTGTCGGTGTCATTGTGCGCGTAGCCTTTGACGAAGGCGTGCTGACCGGCAAATTCACGGCAGACACCCATTTCCACCCCGATGATTTCCGCAGCTCCTATTTCGCAGGCGACCGCTTGGGCCGCGCAGTCCAACGCACCGAGGCGATCCGCGAGGATATTGCAACCACGGGACTTTCCATGGCACAGGCGGCGCTTAAGTTCGTGCTCGCCCACCCCGCCGTCTCAACGGTCATCCCCGGCATCCGCAATCCCGCACAGGCCGAGGCAAACTGCGGCACAAGCGACCTTCCCGACCTCGCCCCCGACCTTCTGGAAAAACTCCGCCGCCACAACTGGCGCCGCGCATTCTGGTATGGCGGCAAGTAGCGGCCGAATCTTAAAACTTAATTCTTAAAACTTAAGACTTCCATGTCCCTACTCGGAAAACTCAACCGCCTCACTGTCCTCAAAGACTCCAGCCCTGGGCTATTCCTGGATGGCGGGGAACTCGGAGAAATCCTCCTGCCGGGAGATGCCATTCCGAAAGGTGCCGGTCCCGGCGATGTACTAGAGGTTTTCATCTATAGAGATTCCGAGGACCGTCTCGTTGCGACCACGCTCAAGCCGCTCGCAACCGTCGGCGATTTCGCCGCGTTAAAAGTCACGGAAGTCCACCCTCGCATGGGAGCCTTCCTCGACTGGGGACTTCGAAAAGATCTACTTCTTCCGAATGCCGAGCAGGAACGTCGCGTGGAAGTCGGCGACACAGTGGTCGTGTATGTTTTCATCGACCACCAGACCGAGCGCATCATCGCCACCACTCGCCTGGAAGGGCACATCGACCACACGACAACGCCCTACAAAACCGGCTTTGAAGTCTCCCTCCTCATCGCCAGCGAGACGCCCCTCGGCTACAAGGCTATCATCAACAACTCCCGCCTCGGGCTTCTTTACCGCAGCGAACTCGCCACACCGCTCGAAATCGGCCAGCGCTGTGAAGGCTTCGTGCGCGCCGTCCGCCCCGACGGCAAAATCGACCTCGGCCTCGACCCGCAAGGTTATCAGCGCGTCGCCCCGCTCGCCGACCGCATTCTCGCCGCCCTCCGCTCAAACAATGGCAGCCTGCCATACAGTGATTCAAGCCGGCCCGATGAAATCCGCGCCGCCTTCCAAACCAGCAAAAAAGCCTTCAAACAAGCCCTCGGAAACCTCTACCGGCAACGCCTGATCGAACTCCACGAATCCAGCATTCGCTTGAAGTCGCAAAAAGATTGAAACGGGAAATCTGGGTCAGGCGAGACGAGGTCCCTCTCAACTCGATTCACTCCCGTGCGGAGACGAGGCGCTGATCTCGAAATCCATTTGCGCAGCGTGCGGAGATGGACTGTTTTTGATGTTGTTTCTTCGAAATTCCTCGAGTCGCGCAGCCAGTTCTTCAGGAGTGTGGGATTTTTGGATGTTTTCCATTTCGGAGCCTGCCAAGGCATCGCATCGCTCGTTCTCCGGGTGCCCGGCATGGCCCTTGAGCCAATTCCAGTGGATGCGGTGCGGCATGCAAGCGGTGTCGAGGGTTCTCCAGAGGTCATCATTTTTTACCGGTTCACGCTTGACGGTCACCCAGCCTCTCTTACGCCAGGAGTGAATCCACTCTGTAATGCCCATGCGAAGGTATTGGGAGTCGGTGAAAATGATCACTTCGCAGGGTTCTTTGAGCGTTTTGAGAGCGGAAATCGCGGCGGTCAATTCCATGCGGTTGTTGGTCGTGGCGGCCTCGCCCCCGGAGATGGCACGCTCGTGTTTGCCGTAACGCAAAATCGCCGCCCAGCCACCCGGTCCGGGGTTTCCGAGACATCCACCATCAGTAAATATCGTGACTTTCTTCACGGGTTTCTTTACCGGGCACCACCGGATGGCTTGTGCCCGCGCAGGGCGCAAAGGGCTTGAAATGGCCATTCCAAAAGAAGCCGTGCGTGGGCTGCAACGAGCAGGAGATTGTCTCTCAAGTAGCGAAAATGAGTCACCCCGCCCTCGCTGCGCGGGGGATAAAAAACAGGCACTGCGACATTGATGCACGGCAAACCGGCCCAAGTGAGCCGCACCGAAAGAACCGTGTCGAAATCAAATCGACGCGCCCACTTTGTGTTTTTCAAAATCTCCAAGGCGGAGACGATGGGATAAAGACGGAAGCCGAAGAGCGAATCCTCGGCCCCTGCTCCAAGCGTCTCGAGCGTGGCGAAGAAATTTCCTGCGAGGCGCCCGAGCACGCGCTCACGCGGAGCATCGGGCCCAAAGACCGGCACCCCACAAACGAAGGCAGCGGGATTGTTTTTCGAGATTTCAAAAAACGGACGGATCATCGCGGCCGGATGCTGACCGTCGGCATCCATTACCAACACATGAGTGAATCCCTCAGCCTGTGCGGCCTGCAGCGCCACGTGCACGGCGGCACCTTTCCCGGAGTTTTGCGAAAGGCGGAAAAACCTTACCCCCTCCAGACCGAGCGATTCGGCGTCCGTGTCGCTGCCATCCGTGCTGGCATCCACCACCACCCACACGGAGTCCCACTGGGCATGGGCTTCACGAAGGGTTTGCGCCAGGCGCGCGCCGCTATTGTAGGTCGGTAGGAGGACGAGAGGTTTCAAATTCATCGTGTGAGCCAGAGCGCCACCGGCAGGGCAAATGCGGAAAAGATGGTGCTCAAGACAATCGACCCGCTCGCGACGGCTTCATCGGCTTCCATCTGGCGGGCCATAACAAAAGCCGCCGCTGCCGTCGGGCAGGACGCAAAAACCATGGCAATCCGCAAATCGACTGTCGCCAGTCCCAGCAGAGTCCCGATGGCAAAAACCAGCGCGGGAACGAAGACAAGTTTGAGAGCGACCGCCGCTGCCATTCCAGCGATATTTTTTCCCAGTTTGATAAATGCAATCGAGCCTCCGATGCAGGTCAATGCCATCGGAACGGCTGCAGCTCCAATTGTTTCGAGTGTCCTGTCGAGAAAGAGCGGCAAAGACCAATCAAACGCGTTGAAGATCAAGCCCGCCGCGCAGGAAATGAGGAGGGGATTCGTGAACAACGCGCGCACACCGGGGTTCACAGCGCTCCACGAAAGTTGATGACGACCTGCCTGAAGCACGATGATGGCAAGGACATTGTAGGTGGATGTCAGAACAGCCATGCAAACGACAGCGGTAGCGAAGTGGCTGTTCCCATCTGGCAACCCCTCGAAGGCATAGGCCAGAACAGGCAGACCGATGTAGGCGAGATTGGCACGGAAAGAAGACTGTGCGACGGCCGCATGCGAAGTCGGCGGCAGCTTCAACGCCATGGAAGACAACCAACCAGCCACGGCCGCAAGAAATGTGACGCTCAGAACAGTCCCAAGAATGCCGGCGACTTCCGGCCCGGAATCCCCCGAGATCGCCGCCGTGCGGAAAAGCGACGCAGGCAGCGCCACATAGAAAGTGAACCTGTTCAGCTCCCCCATGAAAACCGGTCCGGAAAACCGCACACGGGCCAGAATGATACCGAGAACGACCAACAGGAGAACCGGCGAAAGAATGTTAAAAATGCCCATGCAATATATGCCAGCGGGACCGCATTGGAAAGGTTACCGCCCCTCCGCGCAAGCCTCATCCACTGTAATCCAAAAAACCCACCGCCGTCATTAAAACCAAGCCGCTGACTAAACTCACCATCACGAACGAACTAAAAACGCGAAAGATATCCTGACCCACTGGGAAACCGAATAAGCCCGTCCTGCCCGGATGTCCAGGCGCTAAACATTTCAACCACGAATTTTCCGAATGAACACGAATAAAACCAACGATAAAATTCTCCGGCGAAGCCGCTCCCCATTCGTAAAAATTTGTGCCATTCGTGGTTTAAAAAATCCCATCGATCGTGGATGCCTGTTGTTCAGTGAATGGCCGTGGCTTTCCGAGCAAAACGGGGATCATCCGTTTTCCCCGAGATGCGGAAGCCAATATACAAACATCCTGACATCATCCGCAAAAATGGTTCAGCGAGGTAAACAGATGACCCTTTTCCAAGCAGAAATGAGTGCCACGAAGGGCGGGACGCCCATGCTTCCTTGGCTTGTGCGTCTCACACGATTGCCTTGCATGTCAGAATTTCTGAAGCTACTGCAGGAGCTTGATGATCGCCGCCGTAGCGGCCATCTGGCCGATCCAGAAGAGGAACATCCACTTGATAACCTCGGTTTTCGATTCGGCGATCTCCACACGGAGCTTGGCCCCGTCTTCCTTGGTCATGAGCGTTTTTGTAAGGTCCGACTCGTTTTCTCGGAGGGCCACTTCAATGCTCTCCGCGATGGCACGGGCCTTGGGCGGCTCGATACTGGCGGCTTCGAGGATCGAAAGGATTTTGACCAAGCTCATTGGATAAAACCTTGTGGTTCGATGATTGGATTGTCAAGTCGCGCGAGGCGGCGAAAATTCGGGCGGGATGCCCATGCTCCCTTGGCTTTTTCTGCTCACACGATTTCCTTCCATGTCTGAATTTCTGAAATTCTTGGTTCGAGCAGTTGGGCGGGCGAAGTGCCGATTGTGGCTCAAGGTTGGAGTGGTGTTTTTTAGAGGTTGCCGGAGGAAGTCGGAGCGATTAAAGGGAAATGCATGTTAGAGACCTACATTCCTGTGCTTCTGCACATCATTGTCGCCATCGGATTCGCCAGCGTGGCCATGATTGCCAATCTGGCTTTGGGACGCCACGGCAAGCGGAATGCGACGAAGGACATGGTTTACGAGTGCGGCATGGTACCGGAGCAGAGCGGGCAACCGCGTTTCAGCGTGAAGTTCTACCTCGTGGCGATGCTTTTCATCCTTTTCGATATCGAGATTGTTTTCATGTATCCATGGGCTGTGATTTTCCAAGATTATGTGACTGGTTTTGGCCCGACGATTCTTTGGAGCATGCTCAGCTTTGTGTTGATCCTTCTGTTCGGCTACGTCTACGCCATTAAAAAAGGCGCTCTCGACTGGTCGCGCTGATCGTCAATCAGAACACCAATCCCCTGCGCGATGCAGGCGCGCACGAGACAGCAGCCGATGGATTTTTTTGAAAAGCAGGAAAGGGCCCGGCTTCAGACGAAGTGGCTGGTTTTTTATTTTGTTCTGGCCGTTGCAGGTATTATCGCAGTTTTGCACATCGGATTCAGCCTGCTTCTGGGGCAACCGCTCGATGATTGGGAGATGCTGGGCTTCACGGCGGCAGGCGTTCTGGTGTCGGTGGTGATCGGGAGCTTGGTCAAAATTGCGGAGCTGTCGAAGGGAGGAAAAGCCGTCGCCGAAATGCTTGGGGGCTTTCCAGTGAATCCCTCGACCACGGATGCCGGTGAGCGTCGCCTTTTGAATGTGGTGGAGGAGATGTCGCTGGCCTCGGGCGTGCCTGTGCCACAGGTGTATGTGCTCGAGGAGGAGGCAATCAATGCTTTTGCGGCAGGCTACGGCACGGCGGATGCGGCTGTGGGAGTGACTCGCGGGTGCATCGAGCGCCTGACGCGCGACGAGCTCCAAGGTGTGATCGGCCATGAGTTCAGCCACATCCTGAATGGCGACATGCGGCTTAACATTCGCCTCATGGGCTTGTTGAACGGCATCCTCTTCCTGGCATTGCTCGGCGGTGTGCTCATGCGCCTCGCGCTCACAAGCCGTCCTCGCTCGAGCAACGACAAAAACGGCGGATCGATTGTGGCAGCACTCATCGCGAGTGGTCTCGTGCTCTACGTTGTGGGCTGGATTGGAGTTTTCTTTGGCAAGCTCATCAAGGCTGCTGTGAGCCGGCAGCGGGAGTTTCTGGCTGATGCCTCAGCGGTTCAATACACACGCAATCCGAGCGGCCTTGCCGGCGCGCTTTCGAAGATCGCCTCGCACTCGTCGCGCTTGGAGCATCCGAAGGCGCAGGAGGCCAGCCACATGTTTTTTGGAAATGGAATGGCCGAGGCGTGGTTTGGACTCTTTGCGACACATCCACCAATCCAGCAACGCATCGCTGAGATTGCGCCGAACTTTGATCCTCAGGAAGCATCAACCACCACGCCGCCGTTTGCCTCGGCCGGGCCGAGTTTTTCAGGCGACGCACAACTGGCAGCGGCAACATCACTGCTTGCCGGGTTACCCGAGTTTTCAAGACCAGCAATGCGGGAGATCCACAGTGCCTGCGCCTTGATTTTTGCGCTCCTGCTCTCGGAGGACGAATCGGTTAGACAATCCCAACTGACAGCCCTCGAGTTCGATGCCGCCTTGCGAAAGGAAATCGGAGATATGGTCGACCGCCGCAGCCAACTCAGCTCGGCGCAACGCATAAGCCTCGTCGATCTGGCGATTCCCGTGCTTCGGGGTCTATCGCCCCAGCAATACAGCAACTTCAGCGCACAGGTGCGCCAACTCATCGAAGCAGACGGGCAAATCCACCTCTTCGAATACACACTACAAAAGCTCCTGCTCCGCCATCTGGACGCAACCTTCACCAGAGCCAGGCCCGGCCGCATCCAGCATCACTCGCTGGTTCCTTTGCTGCCTGATACCGGCATCCTGCTTTCAGCAATTGCGAATGCGGATCATGGCGATTCCGCAGCGCTGAATGACGCCTTTCAGGCTGGAGTTGCCAGACTCGGCAAATCAGCTTCAGCCTTTCCCCTCGCCCGTCAATCGAGTGTGAATTTGAAGGATTTCGACCGCGCCCTGGAGGACATCGCCACGGCTTCGCTTTCCGTTAAAAAAACCATCCTGACCGCGTGCTCGGCCGCAGTCGTTCACGATGGCACCGTCAACGACGCGCAGTTTGAGCTGCTCCGTGCTGTCGCCGATACGGTGGACTGCCCCATCCCGCCCTTCGTTCCGACCGCATGAGCGCTGCGGGAAATTGGATCTCGCAGCAGCTCGCAGGCAACTTGCTCGCAGAGGGGACCAATGCCTTTCGTATCGCATCAGGCCACGGTTTTTGGATCGAGCGCTTTGCTGACACGGCGCTGATCTCGTTGCGGCCAGGTGCTGATGCCAAGACGCTCGCCGCCTCGATTGCCCAGACAGGCTGGAATCCCAAGCGCGTCTTTGTGCGGCATCTCGTCAGAAATCCCGTTGAGAAGCACACGCCGGTTCTGCTCAGTGGCGATATTCAATCCTCGCCGCTTGAAACGGTGAGCGAGAGCGGACTTCTCTACGAGCTGGACTTCAGCGCCAGCTACTCGCCTGGGCTTTTTCCAGACCAGCGCTTGAACCGTCTTTTTTTAAGGGAACGCAGACCCCGGCGCGTGCTGAATACCTTCGCCTACACCTGCGCTTTCTCTGTTACGGCAGCCAGCGTTGGGGCGGAAACGGTCAGCGTGGATGTTTCCAAATCTTCCCTGCAAAGGGGCCGACGGAATTTTGAACTGAACCGGATTCCATCGGAAGGCCACCGCTTCATTCCCGAGGATGCCCCCACCTTCCTCCGCCGCCTGATCAAACGCGGCGAGGCATTTGATGCGATCATTCTCGACCCGCCCACATTCGGACGCAGCGGCGCGGGCAAGACCTTCCGCTTCGAGCGCGACTTTCCCGCCCTGCTGGAGTGCGCACACCAACTCAGTGCGCCGGGTGGGGCGATTCTGCTTTCGACAAATTTCACCGCGTGGGACGAAGCCGCGCTGATCGAATGCGCCAGAGGCATTCTTCCCTCGAAAACGAAGTTCCATCAAATCCCGACGCCTGCGGATTTGTTCGGCAATGCCCCGTCTGCGACCGTGTGGGCTTTGCTCTGAGGCTGTCCTGGCTGCGATTTGTCTTCCTTTTTTTCTTTCTGCACGGGTCCAACAAAGTGATAGATTCGGAGAATGAAGCCAGCGGGCGATCAAGCACTCCTTGACATGAGAGCGGAAATTTTCCGCCTCGTGCGCCTTTGCGCGCCCGACTTGGCGACTCTTGGGCTCATCACTTTTGACGGGCAGGCGGCAAACGAAAGCCAGCGCAGGCAGTGGAGGGATGCCGTTTTCGTTCCCGTGCTCGTTCCCGCTGTGGGAGCCGCCTGGTCGGCTGGAAAACAGGGATTCCGCGAAATGGCCGCAGCGGATGCCGCCCTCGATGCCAAGCTCGCGGGGCCACTCGCCAAGAGCAGCCGCGCCGCGGGTCGCATCATCGCCGCATCCATGCATGCGCCCGCTGGTGAGCAGGGCCTGGAGAAATTTCTGCGCGCCATCGACCGGGGTGAGTCTCCCGGCCACATGACGGCGGTCTTTGCAGCCCGCGCATCCATTTTCCACTTTCCGAAAGACATCATCCTCGCCGGCCTCGTCTTTGCCGAAATGCGCACCGCACGCGTCGATGAACTTTGGAGCTTCGTCGACGACTGCTTGGATGCCGTTCCTGCATGCGAACCCTCCATCTTCCGAGCCGCCTGAAAACCATGGCCTCACTGGAAACACCCGACACCCAAGCGAAAGACAAATCGGACCTCGACTCCATCTGGTCGGTCATCGTCCACAACGACCCAGTGAATCTCATGAGCTATGTCACGCTCATCTTCCGCCGCGTCCTTGGTTTTTCGAAACAAAAAGCCGAGCGCCACATGCTCGAAGTCCACAACAAAGGCCGCTCCATGGTGTGGTCCGGCTCCCGCGAACAAGCCGAGCTCTATGTCCAACAACTCCACGCCCACCTCCTCCTCGCCACCCTCGAAAAAGCACCGAAACCGTAACAGCGAGGTTTTAGAGGTTTAAATACAAAATTTTGACCACAGAGGACACAGAGAACACGGAGGAGGAAGATGAAGTAGGGTTGAATACACAGACCTCCATCCTGCTAATTCTGAAAACGGATTTTTATACAAGATGACAGAATCGAAGCTGCGCGAAAAAGACTGCTGTAGACAACCCAAGTGGTAGGCGCAGTGAATCAATTTAAAGGATTAACAGGAATTTTTAGGAGAGGTATATTGAAGAAACATTGAAGGCTTTTGAAAGTGCAACCAACTCACATTCTCTGTGTCCTCTGTGTCCTTTGATTCGTTTCACTCACCCCTCCGGGGCCGCCTTCAGCGCTCTATCTCACTTCGCTCGGTTGTGCTTAATTTTAGAATTCTGTTAATTCTGTCCAAAATCCGAAAATGATTAAAATTCAAATACTCCCAAACGGCTCGGTTTTTTTTGATCAGGTGGAAGATTCTTTTTACCAGATACTCTGCTCGATTCGGGAGCCGGTGGAGTCGGGCGATCCATTGGTCGAGTCGCGTCTTTTTCCTCAGCCCTCGGAAGATGTGGAGGAAGTGGATCTTTTGGATGATTGGAAATCCCTCGTCGAAACGGACCTGCACGATAGCTTCCTCGCCGCGCGAGAATCCGTCGCTGCCGACCTCCGTAGTGCGCAGCGCAATCCCGATGGATCACTGAAATTCACCATTCCGCGTAAACACATCGATCTCTGGCTCAACGCACTGAATCAAGCCCGCCTCGCACTGGCTGAGATTCACCAATTCGCCGACGCCGATCTCAGCCGCGCACCGCGAGATCTAGACGATCCACGAGAATTCGCCCTTATGCGAATGGGCATCTACGGTAGCTTGCAAGAATGGCTTGTTGCTGTAGTAGGGTGAGTCCGTCAGGCTGGCCCACTGCCTCAAGTCCTCGGGAATGGTATTTAACTCGAAAACGGATTTTTAGACAGGAGGGCAGTATGGAGAGATTTTACAGAAAAGGCTTTGGCTTTTGTTTGATATCGCACAAATCATTTCAAACCCATCGCATCATAAACAGATCATCCTCTGTGTTCTCTGTGCGCTCTGTGGTTAATTCTGCTGTATTCGGGTTTAACAAGACATGGACTCCGACTCCTGCGGGCTATAATTTCAAGGAATCCAGTTGATAAAAAATAGAGAAATTCAAGCAAATGAGTATTTTGAACATAATACTCAGCCACGCGGCAGGCTATCAATTCCACCAATGAAGACGGAATGATTGGAGTCCTATTGGGCGATCTCAATTAGAGCCAACAACCTCGTCCATTGGCTTGATCGAACCGTCAGGATAGCATATGAGGGCACCTTGACCGTGCATGTTTCCGATTTCGATGAGCCAAGGCTGAGTGGACCAGCGATATGGCGTGGAAGGATGATTGTCAAACATCGTAGGTGTGTAATGCACCTTGGGACGGCCATTCGGGCTTTTCCTTGTGACTAAGCGCTTGATTGTGGGACACATCCAGTCCGCTTCGTTGACACCATAAGGCTTCATCTCAGCAATCCACCAGTCTTCATAGGCGTCTTCATTGTTGCCAAGCTGGTCTACGGGCTCTTGCGGCCAATTACCTTTATCTGTAAGATAAGCGGCAAGACCGACTTGGATCGAACGCATGTTTGCCATGCATTTAGCCGATTCGGCGCGCATGGGCAGGCGGTCGCTCACCACAAAGAAGAGAACTGCCAGGATACCGAAAATAGCCACCACGGCAGCTATTTCCAGAATTGTCATCCCCGAATCCGAGTGAAGCGGAGCTTTCAAAGATTTTCCGCGCGACAGCAAGGAATCGTTAGTTTGAAGGAGAGTTTGTAGAGGTAGATCCCGCTCCGTTAGCGGAGGTAGAGGTGCGAACACCACGGAATTTGAACGAGACTGGGGGCAATGTACCACCGGCATTGGTGTAGGTGGTAGTAGTTACAAAAACAGTACCTGCATTTGTGCCATTCTGCCCATCTGAACGATTTTGAGAAAGGACGGTGATTTGATTGGTCGATGCAGGGGTTGGACTAAGCTCACCAGTTCCACTGAAAGCTCCGTTCGCAGACTTCGAGTTGAGCTTGCCTTGAAATGAACCTGAACCTGAATTACCACCACTAAAAATAAAGAGAGGCAGAACGACAGCACCATTAGAATCTCTAGGAACGCTGGTTGCTGCGCTATCCAGGGTTCCAGACAAACTGGAATCATCCAAAGCCGCTTCAACTGAACCGTTGACTACCTGTCCATTCACAAAAAATACCCACGAATTTTGACGCGGATTTGATGACTGAGTGCCACCGGAGTAGGCAAATCTAAAAATGCCGGTCACATTCTGAGACCTTGCAGTGGCTTGGTAAGTTCCATCCACACCCGTAACAAGCGGAGATCCATTGCGGAATGGTGCTGGACCAAAATTTCCTGCATAGGATTCAGAGGCCAGAAGTGCGAATGTGGTTATGAGGAGAATGAATTTCATGGAGTGATAAAATCAAACCGACGCATGTTGGTCAAGAAATATTTTAATTTTTTTAGGTTGGTACTATCGCGTAATATCATTCCTTCCAAAGCTGACTTTATTTTTCAAAAACCACACTAGTGCGCCCCCGCATGTTAAAGCCAGAGCAATCCAAGCCCATGATGGAAGGAGCGGGCCGCGTGGCTTGGTCTCAATCCGTAAGAATGAGGTGGGCGGTTCTCCCGCTTGGCCTTTGGAATCAATCCCGATGATCCGGATGCTCCAGAATGTGCCGGGTCGCAGCTTGCGTAAATGAGCTATGGCGGAATCGCCGGAGATTTTGATATCCGCACCCTCCCATCGTTTCCATACCGTCTTAACCTCTCCTCCCTCTTCGCGCTTGATCTCCCGGCGTTCAATAATGAAGCTCTTAGTATCAGGCGATGTGAGTTTCCAAGAAATAGTAACGCTGTGCTCGGTGGATTCGAGAAGGAAGCATTCTTGAATGGGCGGAATATCGGCGAAAGGCGAGACTTGCTCCCTTGGAACATTGGACGTCGCTGGAATCGCCAGTAAACTCTCGACAGGCTGTGCGGCGCGTGCGGAAACTCGTACAGCAAACGCGCCGAGCCACTCAGAGTCAGAGTCGTACCTCACTGGCAACTGGAAATCAAAAGTGCCCACTTGAGGTGGCGTCACGACCGCCTCAAGAGTCAGTACCTTGCCAGGCTCAAGAAGCAGGCCTGAAGGGGAGGGCGTCACTTTGATTCCTTTTGGAACATCCATGCTCAACCGGACGGCACGACCGCCAGAATTTCTCACAACGAATGTTGTATTTGCGGAAGTCCCGAATGGCACTTCACCAAGATCCCGAGGAGTGGACTGATCCAACTCGATACGGGGCGGAGCTGCCTCAACAACGACGGCGAGCGATCCCTCAAATTTTCCGCTTGATAAGGGAACCGACCCGTCCCAGGAGAAGGCAGGGCTGGCTTTCAGATGGATCGGTATTTCCATGGAGGATCCGGCATCAATCGTAATGTGCGAGGGGGCGTGCAAAAAGTCCGGCCACTGAAAAAGAAGATTGCGAGGTGCGTCGGTCAGATTGGTGAACAAGACACTCGCTTCGGGGTTATCCCGTTTTTTTGAGGTGAAAAGAATCGCTTCGGCGGGCCACTGGAGTGGATTCTCAGAGGCTCCGCGCAAAGATATCGCCCCCTTGGAATCGGCATCGATAGTGCACTTGTCGGCAAAGACGCCCGAAGAAACCGGAGAAAATGCGATGCGTATTTTTTTTGTTTCACCACCAGAAATGGAAATGGGAGCCGGATCAACGAGCCCCCAAGGCTGACTCAAAGTTGGACTAAAATGCACGGTCTTACCGCCGGAATTACGTACGTCGACCTGCATTTCACGAGTATCCCCGACAGGAACAATTCCAAAATCCAGTGAGCTTGGAAACTCGAGTTGAGCGGGTCTTTGTTTGATAGAAATTTGAACTTGCGCGGAGTGGGAAACAGGCGAATCAACCGACTGGGCCGCATAAGCGAAAAAATCCTCACCCTCAAACGCGCCTACAGGTGCGGAATAAACAACCCTGAAAGTATTTTGATTGATACGAACGGGATCGCTGAGCGTGCCGCTTCGTGGTTTTTTCCGGATAAGAATTTTCAACGGCTCTTGAATTCTTCCAGCCACGCGCAGGTCGATCTCGGTTTTCGTGCCTATGTAGGCCACGACCCCAATCGACTCCGGCATGGGAGGGCGTATCATAGTTTCCTCTTTGTTTATTTTCTCTGCACGGCTTGAAAGCGGGAAAAATAAAAACAAGCACGCAATCATGATGGACCACAAAATGTGGGGAGCTTCCAGGGAGCTTTTTCGTATTTTTAAGAGCCCGATCATACAAAAAGACAAATAGTCGAGACT
Source organism: Terrimicrobiaceae bacterium (assembly GCA_044344595.1). Classification (GTDB taxonomy): domain Bacteria; phylum Verrucomicrobiota; class Verrucomicrobiia; order Chthoniobacterales; family Terrimicrobiaceae; genus UBA967. The sequence continues at coordinate 62,090 of JBIJCR010000003.1, read as the reverse complement.
CAGCTAACGTAAATGGCAAACCTATGCGGATCGAGCGGAGGGGGAATTCCTTGTTGCAGACGACGCGAGAGAGGTTGCCATCCTGGTTCAATCCGAAAACGGATTTTAAGACAGGAGGGCAGGATGGAGAGAAATTACAGGAAAGGCTTTGGCTTTTGTTTGATATCGCACAAATCATTTCAAACCCATCGCATCATAAACAGATCATCCTCTGTGTTCTCTGTGCGCTCTGTGGTTAATTCTGCTGTATTCGGGTTCAACTTGGCGGAAGCCACGAAGGTGAGCTCATTGGCAAAATACGTGAGGTTGTCTCAATTGGCCTCCAGCGCGAATTTGCACTGGACGAGGAGTATTATACCGAAGAGTTGAGCCGACGTGGGATCGACAGATCATTTATTCAGCGCACGCAGAGGATTTTGATCTTCACGCAGTCGGTTGAGAGACCCAGCAAGTCGCAGGCGGCTTGGCGATAAACTTCCAGCTGGCCTGCATAGCGTTCCTCGATTTCATCGTGGCTGCCGTGGTCGGTTTTGAAGTCGTAGATGATTGCGGACATTGGTAATCCTTCGTCGGAGCAGTGAACCAGGACGCGATCGAAGACACCGCTGACCCATTGACCTTCGAGCGTCACATCAAAGGCCCGTTCGCGCCAAAGGTTGTGAGGATGAGCCGGCTTGGTGAACACCTCTTGAGCGATCGGTTTATCCAAAAAACCAAGCAGGAGTTTTTCTGCTTGTTGCGAAAGATTCTCGGACAACCGGGTGCCCGACTCGAACCATTCTATACCGGCCAGGGCCTCATGGACCTCGGTTCCGAGCGCGGCAGCGTCGAGGGATAAGTTGGCGAAATTCGATCCACTTGCGGATTCCGCCTTGTAATCTGACGGCGAAGCCGGCTTGGGAGTCCCATGGAGTTGGGCGCAAAAAGGATTGGAGGTGGAGGCCACTGGATCAGTGGCGGCATCTCCGATTGCGTGATCCCGATACCAATTGGCATTTCCGATAGAGGCTGAGGATGCACCGAATTGGAGAAGAAGATGCCGCGCGAAGTTTTTTGCCTTCGTGGTCTCACCCAACTCATTGGTCACGACATAGAGGGCCTTCTTGGCCCGAGTCAGGGCGACATAGGCCGTGCAAATTTCGCCGAATTTTTCATCGGCCTCTTCGATTTTGAGTTGGGCATCGAGCACAGTGTCGTGAACGGCAATATCTTTCGCTGGCATCAAGACCCCCCATTTCGCCTCATCGGCTGACGGTCCGAGCGCGATCTTCGCGCCATCGTTGCCGCCTCTTTTGTCCAGCCCGCTGACGATCACCATATCGAATCCGAGCCCCTTGGATTGGTGCACATTCATGATCCTGACGACACCCGAGGCCTCGTTTTCCTGGGTTTGGCGATTTTTAACAAAACGGAGAAAATCGGGGATTCCATCCGAGGATTTGCGGCAGGCATCAAATTCCTCGGCGGCGAGAAGGAATGCAGCCGCGCGCTCTTTTAAAAAGGGCTCGGCTTCGAGATCGGATGCCTCGATCCATCGGCGGATTGTCGGCGCAAATCCCGACTGCGCCACGCTGGCAAGCGTCTCCCTGCGGAATTTCCATCCATCGCCGACACCCCATGCCGCAGTGGCCGGGAAGCCATTCACAACAGCGGCGGCGATCTTGTCGTCGGGCGAGGCACACAGGCGCAACGCAGCGATGAATGAGGCGCCGAGCGGATTGTCCACACAGGGGTTGGTTTTTCCTTCGACTGCAACAGGGATATCCTTCGACTGCAAGAGCGAGGCCAGGGCAGCGACGCCTTTGTTGTCTCGCTTGAGGACGGCGCACGAAAGACCGCGCTTCCACGGTTCGGTCGTTTGCAGGATTTGCAGAATCTTTCGATCAGGCGCGTCGCCTTCCTCTTCCTCATCGCCAGTATTTTTTGGAATGGATACCCACTCGGCATAGCCATCGAGATCGCGGGTTTTCGGGGAAACGATGTGTTCAGTCCAAGCGCTCGCCCACTTGGCAGCGACGGAGTCGGGGATTTCCAGAGCGGTTTTGACTGGGCCGAGATCGCCGAAAACCTTATTCACAAAATCCAAAATCGCTTGGCACGAGCGGTAAGACTCGTTCAAAGGCGGAGCGTCTTCGATGAAGTATCCTTTTTTGTTAATCTGATCAAAAATCTCAAAGAACAGGTTGGGATCCCCTCCCCGCCATGAGTAGATCGCCTGCTTGGTATCACCGACATAGAAAAAGCTGCGGCCGCCTTCGGGGTTCGAGAGAATTTCCTCGATGAATGTCCAAAGGATTTTCCACTGCGGTCGGCTGGTGTCTTGAAACTCATCGAGCAACCAGTGGTCGAACTTCTGGTCGATGCGGTAGCCTGCGGACAGACGCCAGGCCTCGTCTCCAGCCTTTCGCGCCAGCGAGTCCGTGATATCGCCGAACGTGACAAGGCCTGCCGAGCGGACGAGCGATGCGTAGGAATCCTCAAACTTCTGCATGAGGGCATGGAGAGAACGGCTGCGCTCAAGCAGGGATTCGAATTCCAATTTCAAGATGCCTTCGATGATTTGTTGCCGGAGGAGGAGAAGGTCGTCATCAAAATATATTCGACCATTTTTCGGACTTCCCTGTCCGTTGGCGATGATTTGACGCCCTGTTTTCGGATCATTTTTGAGAGACTGAAGTTTCTTAAAAAACTCCTTCAAGGAAGCGGATGCCATGGTTCCATTGGTCCAAGATGAAGCCTCATCCAACCAAGACATCCATTTTTCCCGGTGCTCGTCCGACAGGTCGGGACTGGTTTTTTGCATTAGGGTGCGAAATTCCAACACGCAGGCGGGAAGATCATGCTTTGAATTCAATATGGCGCAGCCCGCCTCCCAAATGGCAGCAGCATCGCCCCAGACGCTTCCCCGGGGGGTCGCAAGGAATTTTTCATGCAAATTTTTCGTTTCTTCCAGGAGGTTTTTAAACACATCGCGCTCGCCATGCGTTCGATTGATGCGGCGGAGGAGGTCGATGAAATCGGAGAGCGAGGCGGCGGATTCGTTAGCGAAGAGGGCGGCCAGAGTTCTCTCATGGGCGGATAAAATTTCGGCTTCGCGAGCCATGGCAAAGTCTTCGGCGAGTCCAGACTCGAGCGGGAAGGCGCGGGCGATGCGGGCGAAGAAGCTGTCGATTGTTCCCATGCCGAGACGACCGATCTGCAAGGCAAGCCTGGCGAGCAGGGCTCGGCAGCGCGCAGCGTCGAGGTCGGCAAGCCCATCTTCCATTTGAAGGTCGGCCAGTTTTTTAGAATCCTGCGCGGCCTCGGCTAAACGCTTGAAGACGGCCGAAAGGAATTCGCCGGCGGATTTGCGCGTGAATGTGAGTGCGGCGATCCGGCTTGGCTCCACATCTCGGTCAAGGAGTTGGATCATGCGAGTGGTGAGCGCGTAGGTTTTACCGCTCCCGGCATTTGCGATGAGTCTTTGGTTGGTCATTGGGTTCCCTCCAAAAAAGCAATTGTGTCAGGTGCGATGCAGGCGCCGGGATTTCCATTGAGAAAGAACGTGTCGAATGGATCGTCCCACGAGGTTTTCAATGGCTGCGGTGGCCAGAATTTGCCCTTGTGAACGAGCGTTGCGATTTGTTCCGCGCAGGCCATCGCCGAGCTCATGACTTCCGCATCGAGTTCGGTGAACTCCTGAATGGCGGTCGCCGCAGGGTCTGCAGAAAGAACGAAGTAACCCGTGTGGATGGCCGACTCTCCAATCTGAGGCCCATCAGAATCACGCAACATTTTGGCATAAAGCGGCAGCTGCAGCTCCTTCCAGCGCTTTGGTTTTGGGCCTTTGAGACTGTTATAGATGAATGCCGCTTCGGGCAGCCACTCGACCGAGAGAGCCGGACCGAAGTGCTTCTTAGCCGGCGAATCCGCTTTGGCATAGGTCTTATAATCCAACACACGCCAAGCACCAGTGGATTCATTGCGCTCAATGCGATCGATTTTTCCAGAAAGCTTAAGGGGTCCGATATCGAGTGGAGTCCCTACCCCGAACTCGAATTTTCGCTCAACCGAGACTATCCGCCAACCTGCCGCGTATTGCTCGGCTTGCACGCGGGCGAAGCCCTTCAACCGCACCCTGGCCGCTTCGATTTGAACACGCACGGCAGGCGATGGCGAGGGACCGAAAAGTTGCTGGACCGAGGCGTCGAGATGACCAAGAACCAAGCTCTCGATCACGGCAGGATCGGACTCGTCCCGGTTGGCATTTCCAAAATGCTCGAGCGCCTCATGAACAAGAGTTCCGAAGCTTTTGGGGTCCATCTCACGGGCATCCGAGATGAACACATCGAGCTTGAGAACCTTCTTGAGATAGAACCGGAAGGGGCAAGCGAGATAGTCCGAAAAATCCGTTGGGCTTATTTTAACGACCTTCTTGCGCGCGCTCTCAGGCAGATTCCACTTCCAGCTATTGTCCCGCCGGGCACGGTTTCCACCGCTTGGCAAATCGCCAAAAAGCCCTAAAATCCGCTCTGGAAGGGCATCCTCACCGCAGCGCAAGAAGAGACCCGATGGCAACGCGGGGCTGCCCTCGAAATCAAAGCGGCTGAAGGAAGTGCGGAATTCCTCTTTCGGACGAGCGAGTAAGAGGCACTGGAAAAGGTAGGCGTCGCGGGCAAACCTCGAAGCGTTGTCGGCAAGATCCAACTGGCGCCTTTTCGAATCCGGAAGGAAGGGATGACCGTTCACCGAAGACGGCAAGCATCCCTCCACGCATCCGCAGACAGACAGTCGCGCGGCCTCGATCCAAGGCGCTTCGAGCCATCCACACAACTCGACATCACCCGAGGCCGATGAGTCAAAGACAGGCTCGGATTTCAACGCGCGGGCGAATGCATTTTCTGCTAATAAATTGCCTTCGCTGTCGCGTGAACCACCGACGGCGTAAATCGGAGATGCAGAGATAGAGTCATGGAGACTCACAACCTTGCGTGCTGCTTCCAAGCCCTCACCACCTGATTTCCAGGCCTTGGCGAGCAATTCCGGCGCAGTCGCCGGAATAAGGGCCTCCACCAAGTTGATGAGAATTTGCGATTGAGCGCGGCGCTTATTCATCTCCGGGTTGAACTCCACTTTCGCGAATGCCTTGGCCTGTTCCAGATCGGAAAGCACAGCCTCGCCGATGAGGAAGTCGCAAGCCGCCAGAGCCTCGTCGGCCTTGAATTCCGAGCCAACCCTCAGCACCCGACTGAAACGCGGCAACTCGAGCAAACGACGCAGAATTCGCAATTCTCCCGTGGATTGAAAACGCGGCCACTCAAGCGCAATGAGGCCTGCCTCCGTGAGATCCAGCCGCCCTCCATCAGGCAAAAATGCCCTCCCCCCACGCGACTCCACCTCAGTGCAAAAAGTGCTACCGAGCGTCGGATCGGCCAGAACGATCGCATAGTCGCCGGCTTTCCGTGCAGCAACTGCGAAATCCAACGCATGCCGAGCCTCATCCTCCGGCGACCGCAGAACCCCGATTTGCAAGGAATCCAGGGCTACTCGGCAGTCGGCCCATTCTTCGGGAACAGGCCTCCCCATTGCATCGAAGCCGCCGGCGAGGTCGCCCGGCATCCACACCAAGACCTCAACTCTTACACCACGCTTGGCAAGTGCCTCGGCGTATCGCTGCGCAACCACAGGCAGGTCGGGGATACAAACGATGACCAAGCGATCCAATCCCGCAACGCGCGAAGGAGATGCCATTTCCGAGAAGCGGGCCTCATTCGGATCAGTGAGGTCGCAGGCATTCAACAGCGTGATGTAGGATTGATAAATTTTTGCAAACGCCTCCCAACGATCTGCATCTTCACCGCAGACCTCGACCACACGGGCATCCGAGGGACGCCATCCCGCTTCCGCCAGAAGATCACACAGATCACATAAAACGCCTCCGCTTTTCAGCCGCGCCGCATCGGAGTCCAACATCGCGCCTCCAAATAGCGGCTCCAAAATGACTTTTCCCATCTTTTTCAAAGCCAGCGCCCATGCTCCCTCACGCTCAAACCGCTCCGCGATCCTAGCGCCATCCGGCAAGAGCGCCCTCAGCGGCTGGGTAAAGCGGGGCGACAGCACCCCGCGCTCCGCCAAAGCTCGCCGAATCCGACGACCCGCCCCTGCCGTAGGAATCCACACCTCAACCCGACTCAAATCAAAGCCTTCGCCCTGACGCAAAAACTCCGCCACTTGATAGGCCAACGGTTCTGTTTTTGGTAAAAAAAATGTTTGGGGCATATGGAAAATAGATATTCATATTTACATTTTAAACAATAGCAATTTGCTGATTTTTACTATTTTTTGTTTATTGTTTTATAGTTATAACAGATAGCTGCCTCTTGACATGCAACAGCCTAAAATTTTGTAGGAATCGCCGCGATTGGGAATGATGTGGGAGTCCGGATACAGACCGGCGCAGTTGATGACGAATTCGCCCCCAGTGGTGTGCTGAGGATTTGCCAGCCACACTTGAATCCTAAAGTCGCATAATTCAAATAGAGCGCCAAACATGAGCGAACGCAAAAAACCAAAATTCATCCCTTGATGACCTCCTCAGAAAGACGCGAATTCAGTGGTAAACTTCAGATGATCTTGGAAGCCGATCTGCGTGTGTTGGCAGGGGAGTTGCATCGGCCCGTTTGCGGCGATTCGCGCACTCTCGTCGGAGTGCGAATGTGGTGATTGTGCAAAATCAGAATTGCCTTGGCGATGTGGCCACGCTGACCATAGTCAATATCTCGCAAGCGACTGACAAGAACAGGCTAAATTTCTGATGAAAATCACTCCTCTACTCACCCCGCACGCTGTAGTCCAACGCCACCAGACCATTCCCGTCTGGGGCTGGACGGATCAGCCCCGCACCCGCATCAGAGCCTCTCTGGGGACCAGCCAAGCGGAAGGAATTTCGGGCGACGATGCCCGCTTCCTGCTGCGTTTGCCCGCCCTGCCGGCCGGTGGACCGCACACCCTGGTAGTGGAGAGACTCGACGGCAGCGAACGCCTCGAGGTTCCGGACATTCTCGTTGGCGACGTCTGGCTCGCGTCGGGCCAGTCCAACATGCAATGGTCGATGACGGAATCGTATTACACGGCTGAGATCGCTGCGGCCAAACCGGATCAGATCCGTATGATCACGATCGCCAATCGCGCCGATGCGGCGCCGCAATCGACGGTCAACGGCGAGTGGCAACTGGCCACTCCGGAAACGATGGGCAAATTCTCCGCAGTGGCGAACATTTTCGCACAAAGGTTGCAGGATGAAATCGGCATCCCGTTTGGCATCATCAACGCGAGTTGGGGCGGCACCTTCATCGAAACCTGGATCAGCCGAGAACGACTCCTGCGCCATACCGCCAAGCGCGATTGGGTGAAGAACTACGAGGATTTCGCGAACAACAAGGCGGGCTGGGAGAAGCGCTCTCTGGAGGAGATTCTACCTGCCGACCCGGGCAATCGCGGGCTCGAGAGAGGCTGGCACGCGGCCCACTTTGACGACCGGTCTTGGGAAACCATACCGCTGCCGGGCACTTGGCAGCAACACGGGCACAACTATTCGGCGGTAATGTGGTTCCGGACGCGCGTGGCGTTGCCCCCTTCTCTGCGTGGGAAGCCACTGACCCTACACCTAGGCGCGGTGGACAAGCAGGATATCACTTACGTTAACGGCACGGAAATCGGGCGCACGGGATCCGGTTTCGATGAGAGCGTTTGGGCGGAACAACGCAAATACGCCATACCGCCCACCCTGACTCAAAGTGCGGAGCTCGTTATTGCCGTGCGGGCTTATTCGTTCCGCTTTAGCGGCGGTCTGATCGGGCCTGCGTCCGCGATGCGCTTGGTCGAGGCTGAGAATGCGGAAGAAACCTCGATCCCACTGGCCGGCGACTGGCGTTGCCAAGTCGAGCACAACTTCGGCTTGGTCGGGGTGAGCGAGAGTATGGGGCACGGGCAGCCCAACTCGCCATACATGCTTTTCGATAACATGATCCGGCCATTGCTGCCGGTAGGGATCACCGGCGTAATCTGGTATCAGGGCGAATCCAATGCCCCCAAGGCACTCGAGTATCGGCAACTCCTGCGCGACCTGATCGAGGACTGGCGCTTCCACTTCGGCTTGGGGGATTTTCCTTTTGGCATTGTCCAGCTCACGAGCTATCTGCCGCCGCAGAACTTCCAGACCGATTCCAACTGGGCGCTCTTGCGCGAGGCGCAACAAGATGCGCTGGAACTGCCAGGCACAGGTTTAGCCGTCATCCTTGATGTCGGCGACGCCACGGATATCCACCCGAAAGACAAGCGGACGGTTGGTATCCGCCTAGCTCAATGGGCCTTGGCTAAAGTTTACGGACAGTCAATTATTCCAGGCGGCCCGATTTACCGCGAACATCGGATAGAGGGGAACCGGATCCGGATCCTCTTTGACCAGGTTGGCGACGGCTTGGCATTGCGCGAAGGAGAAATGGTGCGAACCTTGGTCATAGCTGGAGCGGACGGCATTTTTCAGCCAGCCTATTCCGCCATCGAAGGCGGAAGTCTGCTGGTCTGGCATCCGGACATCATAGCGCCGCAGGCAGTGCGCTACGCTTGGGCCGACAATCCCGAGGGGGCGAATCTGATAAATACCATCAGCTATCCAGCGGGTCCGTTCCGGACCGACCGGTCATCTGGAAGCGAGCCGCTAGGCACAACGCGCAGCGGCGAAGCATCGTAAAAAAAGCGACCAAGGTAGCGGAAAGTTTTTATGCGCTCGGTGAGGGATGGCAGCTACGAGAACATCACGTTACAGCTGGATCATTAAGCGTCGCCTAAAAAGACGAATTCCGCGACCGGCTCATCCGACTCGAGTCGTTCGATGCCAATCCGCAAGTGGAACGCAAGTTGGTCTTCAGCACCCTGCCAGAAGATTCCGAAATAACGTAATTTGCACGCGTCGAAGAATGGATTGATCTTAGGGTGTCGGCACAAAGCCATTGTTTGAACATCCGGTGGTGAGGTTCCTGATATTTGCGACCGCTCAACCACTGCCAAACGAACTGAACCCGAATACAACAGAATTAACCACAGAGCGCACAGAGAACACTGATGATGATCTATTTATGATGCGATGCATTTGAAATGATTTGTGCGATATCAAACAAAAGCCAAAGCCTTTCCTGTAATTTCTCTCCATCCTGCCCTCCTGTCTAAAAAACCGTTTTCGGGCTGAAAAGAGGCTCATGAGCCAAAGGATCGCCAGAGAACTTCAATGGCTGTGGAAACATTTCAACACCTACGGCCCTTGAACGAACATTCTCGACAGGTTTCGCTCTAACATGCTCCTTTAAAAGGGAACAAGATTTCCCTTATGAGTAACGACCGCTTTTTCTCCGCAGACAGCTTCTGGAACCAACCCATTTCCGAGTCCACCCCTACCGACCCGCGTAGCGCGTTGTGGATCCGCATGCTGGAATGCGACAATCCACTCGGCCTCTACATCAATCTCAGGGAATGGACGATCCCGGTTTATGAGGTGGATGACAAGACTCCGCTGGTCCAGATTCATCGGTCTTTCGAGCGCAAAGCCGCAAGCACATATGAGCAAAAACATATGCAATACTTTTTGGAGCACAGCCGTCACCGACTTTGTCCAGGACATCCTTACGGCCACGGACCGGGGTTTGGCCCGCTCATCCCTTTGCCCGTAAATGCACGACCAGATGGCCAAGGCGATGCACACCTGGCCTTGGTCGACCGCGAGCGCGGAGTGGCTTGGGACATGTGGGCGCTTTCCCAACGTGCAGAAGGCGGTTGGGAATCCTGCACCGGCATGACCTACGCTTTGGATGGTAGCGGAGTTTTTGAGAAACTTGACCCGGGGCCGGAAGACGGGGAGAGTGTACACCTCTACGGTCCCAGCAGGGCTCCGGGCGTACCTGCCATCGCAGGTTTGATCATGCGAGATGAAATCCGCCGCGGGCGTATCGAGCACAAACTGGCTTTTGCCACCTACTTCGCAGCCTACAAGGAATTTTGTGCACCAGCCATTTGGTGTGATGGATGTATGCCCGGAGGCATTCCCCAAGGTGCGGTGCTGCAACTAGACCCCAACCTTGATCTGGATAAGCTGCCATTGGGCCGGGGAGGCAGGGTTGTGGCCCGGGCATTGCAAGAATACGGCATGGTGAATGTGGACCACGGTGGAGGCGGACTCTCTCTCTATGGCGAAGGCCTATGGCCGCACGATGACCCCGATTGGTCGCCATGGCTTATTGAAACCGCATTGGCGCAGATCCCTCGCGGAGCCTTCCGGGTGCTGGAAATTCCCCACAGCACCTGCATGGGTTATGATGCCACACACCGCCAAGACGAATTTGTTCACGGCAACGCCAAACTGAAGTCTTTTTTTTAAATTTCAAAATTACAATGTGCAAAATTCGATGCGCGTTGCCTCGACAATAAATGACTCTGGTCTCAACCGGGCTGGAGTGGATTGTTAACTGATAGGCCATGACATCCGTATCGAAACTTTTGCAGAAACAGGAAATTTTTAGTTTCCTATTACGTCGCTTGTAGTATATATGAGAGTATTTGGATGATCCCCCCATTCTTGGAATCCGGCAGACGAATTTTGATTATCGCTGAATACTATACTGACCTCGTGGAGGTAGACTTACCCCAGCGCTGCATAGGCAATCAGGTCTTCGCATCCGGGCGTGAGGGGGGTGAGTGCGGAGAAAAGGAAATGCTTTTGCCTTATGTCCATGCTTTGCATGATCAACATCTCGCACAGCCCACTGGACAGGCAACATCAGAGTTAAATTTTAGTCATGCTCACGGCCTAAACCAACTAACGAGTTGCGCCCGGACGCATGACCAATGCCGTTTTTATGTCTCAGGCCGGAATGGCCGCCCGCGCTGCTTTGGATGCACCATTCCCCCTCGCAAAGTATCCCTAAGCTGCGTGAGGCCCGGACCGCCCAAGTGTGGCACCGTTTTTATATAAATCCTTCCTCAACTTCGAACACAAAATCAACACATGCCTATTAAAACCCCACCCAAAAAGACATTGTTTTCCCTTCTCACGCCCCTCCTGATCCTTCTTGTCGTTTTGGCCTTCGCGAACTCCTCAAATGCCCAGCCCGTCAAATTGGAGGAAGGCCAGAGCACACAAGGATTGATCCCTATCCAGATCGATTTGGAGAAACCGAGTTATGTCACGCTGGTCATTGATGACAAAGACGGGAAGCGTATCAGAAATTTAATGAGCGAAACTCTCTTGCCTGCCGGCAGGCAAACGATTTGGTGGGATGGATTGGCGGGGGCCGACACCCTGAACAATAAAAAAACCGGCTTGCAAGGGCCGATGGTCGAACCGGGTACTTACACCGTTCGCGGTATCACCAGCGACAAGATTGAACTCAAATACGAGTTCACAGTCTACAATCCGGGCACCCCTCCATGGAGTTACTTGGAAAACGGACGCCAGATCGGGCGCTGGCTCGCCGATCACGTTTCACCAACCGGCATCGTCTTTCTTCCAGACGGCTCACCTTACGGCAATGAGCCGCAAATGCTCATCGTTTCCCCGGGAGCAGAATGGGGCGACGGCTTGGTCTGGATGACCCTTGACGGCCGTAAGCTCAACGGACGCAGATGGGCAGGAGGCACCCACACCGCGGCCTTTTTCGTCACTCAAGATCGTGGCCCCTTGGCGGACCCGGATGTCCACGTTTACACCGTCAATATCGCAGAGGACGGCAAAAAGAAAAAAGGCGGTAAAGCTAAGGCACTTCGCCTCATGGCGCTACTGAAGGACGGCAAGGAAAAGCGCGTTCTTCCCGAGGAGCTATCCCTCACGCATGAATTCCGCCACATGGAAACACGCGGTTTGGCAGCCTACAACGGCATCCTTGTCGTCAGCATGCGCGATGCCGGTAAAATTCTCGTCATCGACGCCAAGGCAGGCCGACTCGTGAAGGAGGTGGAGCTTCCCTCCCCGGCCGGTCTCGCCTTTGATCCCAAAGGCCGTTTCCTCCTGGCGGGAACAGGCAACAAAGTGGTTCGTTATGATCTGCCTGCCAATTGGTCGACCAATGGCGCGGAGCTTCCTGCTCCCCGTGACTTCATCACTTCCGGTCTCGACAACGCCAATCAGATCACAATCGCCGGGGACGGTAAAATTTACGTTTCCGACTTCGACGTATGGGGTGAAAACCCGTCGCAGCAAGTCAAGGCCTTCGATGCTTCCGGAAAACTTGTTCGCACCTACGGCAAGCCGGGCACGCCTCAGATTGGCCGTTACGATGAGACCGCCATGAGATCCCCTAACGGGGTAGCTGTCGCGCCGGATGGTACGCTCTGGGTGATCGAAAGTACCACGGGACCTCGCCGGTTCAGTCTGTGGAACAAAGACGGCAGCTTCCAGAAGGCCTTCTATGGCCCCACCAACTACGGCGGCGGAGGCGTCCTTTCTCCGGATCTCCAATACTTCTACTACGACCACAAGCATTACGGGGCACTTCCCATGGAGTTCAAGCTGGATTTCGAAAAGGGTGACTTCACCGTGAACAGCCTCATTTACGACCGCCAGGGTCTTGCTGCCCATGCCCGCATGCGCGGCGCCCCACAATTCCCTATCCTTATCAACAACCGCCGTTATCTCACCAATGCCACACACGATCATGCCACCGGTGGCGCCGATGTGGCCGTTTTCTGGCTGATGGGGGAGGAAGACCGAATCGCCCGCCCGGCAGCCGCGCTCGGCAATCCCTCTGATTTCCCTCCATTCAAGGGAGAAGAGTGGGCAGGAATCCTCCCCGCATCCTTGAATATGTCCGCAAAATATCCGAAACAGATGCTGTTCATCTGGACCGATGAAAACGGTGATGGCAGCCCCCAGCCCAACGAAGTAGTCTTTGATGAAAACTTCCCCGTGGGCAAATTAACCCTCTCACCGGAGATGGAATTGATTGACTCGCGGGGCAACAGTTTCAAACCCACCGGTTTCAATGAGGTCGGCGCGCCGGTTTTCAAAGCCGATGCCAAGACCCCGGTCACGCCAGAGCCTCTGAAATACAACGAGACCGGCAGTGGCGGCAACATGGTGCTCCGCGGCCACGACGGATGGATTGTTCAATCCGACGGCCCGCTCAAAGGCTATCGCGACGGTAAACTGATGTGGACTTATCCCAATGAATGGCCCTCGCTGCATTCCTCCCATGCTTCTCCCCCCCCCCGGTGGCCTGGGGATATTATCGGGGGCACCCGCGTCCTCGGGCCCGCCGTGTTTCCCGAAAAGGGCGACGCCGGATCGATCTGGTTTTACAACGGAAACTTCGGCGGGATTTATGCCATGACTTCCGACGGATTATTTGTCGCCTCGGTTACCCAAGACCAGCGACGCGCCAAAAGCTGGCCCAAAGACATCAAACGAGGCGATGCGGTGAGCGAATACACCAATGGGCAGGAAAGTTTTTGGCCCTCCGTCATCCAGGCCCAAAACGGCAATATCTACATGGTGATCGGCGGCGAGCGCTCCAGTATAACACGTCTGGATGGCCTTGATACCATTCGCCGCATTCCTCCCCAAACGCTCACCGTAACCGGCGAACAGCTCATTGCGGCCAGCCAAAGTATGGCCCGCCGTACAGCCACCGCACGCGAGACCCAAGCGCCTCTGAAAGTGTCTGTCTCGTCCGCCCCGCGTCCCACCTTGGCTGAAGCCAATGATTGGAAAAACGCCCAGTGGGCTCCCCTCGAAGAGAACCTGGATGCCGCTGTCATGGTAGCCGGAGACCGGTTGCATGTCGCTGTCCGCACATCATTCCGGGAGAAGCTCGAAAATAATCTGGAAGACCCCCAGATTCTTTTCAAAACCGGCGGCGCTCTCGACTTGATGATCTCCAACAACCCGAAAGCCGATCCGTCCCGCACCGAGCCGGTTGCTGGCGATCAGCGTATCTTGGTAACTCGCAGCAAAAAAGGCGGCGAAATCAAGGCCACCCTCTACCGTCAAGTTGATCCGCAAAACAGCGATAAACGCGTCGAATTCAGCTCCGGTTGGCGCAATGTGTTTTTCGACCGCGTGGAGGACATCACCGATCTGGTCCAATTTCCGGCGGAAACCTACGTCAAGATGAAACCTCTCGACCGTTTTCTCTTCGAGTTCTCCGTGCCCTTGGAAGTTCTTGGCCTGCAGCCCTCTGATGGCACCACCGTCAAAGGTGACATTGGATTACTGCGTGGCCCCTCCGGAGAGACAGTGCAAAGGCTCTATTGGCACAACAAAAACAGCGGGATGACGACAGACGTTCCCGGCGAGGCCATGCTCACTCCCATAAACTGGGGCGTTTTCGAGTTCCACAAAGCACCTTGAAACATTTTTACAACTCACAAATTCCGCAACTTTCCTGAACCATCGGTTTTATTTCGTATGAAAGTCCCTATCGATAATGTCTCACACCCGCTCTGGATCATTCATCTATTCCAAATTCTCTAATACATATGTGACCTCACATCGGCAATTGCAGCCCATCAACACTCATTCAATCACTCTCGATAAACTTCCAATTTACCCATTTAAAAAAACGAACCATGAAGCACAAAACAGCAGAAACTCTGTTCACTTTAATACAAGCCATCATGAATCCTCGTGCAAGGAAGCGCAGTAAATTACTTATCCGAAGGTTAGGTTTCATGAAATTGCTTACCTGCTTGTTCCTGGTCGTTGCCGCGTCTGCCTTTGCCGATGTGAAGAACGAGGTTCTCACCCTGACCGGCGGCACTCCCGCCAAAGCCGTCTGGGTCAAGGACAGGAAGATCTTGCAAGCGTTTGACACCAAGTCGGGAGAGGTGCGCGATCTGTACACGGCCACCGAGAAGGAATTGACTTGGCCTATGATTTCACCCGATGGCGAGACGATTTTTTTCAGTGTCAGCTTGAAGGGAAAAAATAATGATGGTACGGGCACAATCCACTCGATCGGATGGGATGGCACCGGTGAAAAAAAACTGCTGGAGGGCTACGGGCTATCCACGCTCTGGAGCGACCCGGCCACCGGTCAATTATGGGTTTATTACTCGAAACAACAGGGCAGTGACGGGCGCTCCAGTGTCATCTACCGCTTCCCCGCGCAAGACCCGACGAAAGAGGAACTGGTGTGGGACAAAACCGATCTGGACGCTCCGGTCAGCCTCTCAGCGGATGGGCGTTTCCTTGCTAGCCAGGTACAATGGCCGCGGTGCGCATTGTTTACCGCACCGAACGGCGAGGTGTTCCCAGCCATCAAGGAAGGCTGCAACTCGAACATCCTCCCCGACAACAGTTATCGGATGTTTCATGTCAACTTCGGTCACACCGCGATTCATGTTTACAACAATCTGTTTCGCCGTAATCCCGCCGAGCACGCCACGATACCTCTTGATGTCGGCGGCGGCCAAGTAAGCCGCGCCCGCACGACGAACCATCCAAGGTTCCTCACTTTTTTCGGGCCGATGGGAAAATATCCCTACAGCGACGTTTTCTTCGGCAAGTTCAACGCCGAGTTCAACAAGCTCGAAGGCCAAGTCCGCCTGACCTCCGGCAAGCAAGCCTCTCCGCAGGCATTTTATGAGCTTCCCTATGTGTGGCTTGAGAAGGTGCCGACCGCGGACCTCCAGTTCCCCGTCGGACAGTGGTCTGGAGAAGCCCCGTTTTCTGTCTCTTTCCCATCGCACATGAGAGGCACTTGGGATTACGGCGACGGCGCCTCCGGCACCGAGCCTCAGCACACCTACACCAAGCCCGGCGAATACACCGTCAAGCTGGGCGACAAAACCGGCAAAGTGTTCGTCACGGCGCAGGAAGCACCCCAGCTGGTGAGCGCCAATATGATTGGACCTTTGCGTGCGATGCTGACCTTCTCGGAGCGCATCCAACTCAAAAATGCCACTGGCACCCTTGCATCGGGCAACTCGGTACTGAAGCTTGAGGTCACCGGCGACGAGAAGGAACTCCAACTCGATCTCGACAAGCCGCTTGCCAAGGCCGACTCGCTGACCCTGCGCGGGGTATTTGATTGTGCGAGCACGCCGAACCCGCTGGCCGGTGCTGCCATCCCCATCGCCCCGCCGGCCTGGCCGACCTCTCCCGACGGGGTGCTGCTCGTTTGGACTGCCGACAGCTCTTACACGCTCGGCGCGGCGGGACGGTATGAAAGCCCTGAGCTCAAGCTCAGTAAATTCGCGGCAGGAAAACTTGGATTTCCAGCGCTCGATCGCTTTGGTCGGTGGGCGCTGCCATGCGGTAACGACGGCCATGTGCCTTTGATCGACAAGTCTACGAGCGCCCCTCTCCGCGCTGCCTATGAAAAGTCCGGCGAGTTGACCATCGAACTGGTATTCGCCACACGCCAAGTACAGCAGCGTTCCGAAATCGACAAGTATACCGATCCCGATGGCGCATCCTATCTGGTTATCGTCGGCACATCCCAAGAGGGTGTGATGGTGCAGCAACTCGACGACACTTTGCTTTTGAAGGTGGCCGGACAACCCCCCGTACAGATCGGCAAGTTGACCGACACGAACACGCATCACTTGGTCGTCACTCTCACGCCCGGCCGGGTGCAAGCGTGGCTCGACGGCGTGCAAACCGCCGATAGCACCGATATTCAAGGAAAGGCGAATATCAACTGGTCCAATGGCGTGTCTCTGGGCAAGGAGCTGAAGTATAAACCTGCCGCTTGGCAAGGCTGGATCGATGCCGTCGCAATCTATAATCGCCCGCTGGCGAAGTCAGAAGTGAAGGCCAACACAGACGCGTTCACCAAGATCCTCACCGAGCGCAAGATGCCAGAACGGATCGTCGCCGAGGTGAACCTGTTGGAGACCAGCAAGACTCCCACCCCCGATCAGATCGCCCCCTACCGGAATGCTCTTGTGATCAACGAATACGAGGTCGTTTCCGTCCGGCAAGGCAAGCTCGACGCGAAGAAGATTCGCGTTGCCGAATGGGGTTTGTGGGATACCAAACCGGCGAAAGATAAGATCTTTAGTCCGGAACGCTTCCGGAACCAGCTCATTCTCCTCGAGCCCTTTGAGAGCAATCCGCAGATGGAGCGCGAATTGGTCTTCAACACCCTACCCGAGGATTTTGATGCCCCGCAATTCGCACGTGTCGAGGAATGGATAAATCTCAACCCCCAAACAAAAAAGAAGGGCGGCGGCAAATGACTCGGCGACGTTTCTGAGGCGAGCAACCGTCCATAGAGCCGGTGTGAAATCCCCAGCACACCATCATGAATAAACCGAAAAAAAAATCCAAAGTGCCACACATTCTGAAGCTCGCAGCCTCACCTGCTTGCTTCGGATGCCGGCTTGCAGCACCGCCGCCGACGGCCCATCGTCCGAACCTGCTCGTGACCAAGCAGCGGGAGAGTTTTCAGCAGAAGTGTCGCCTCGTGCTGGCCGGAGGAAGATTTGGTGAAAAAAGAGGATTCCCATCTCGAGCGGTGCAGTCACACTCAAAAAAATACACCATTTGCTGGTCCGAGAAGGTGTCAAGCACGTATACAACAACAAACTTCCTGCGATGCACCGTTGGGACGAAACATGGATAACCCCTATACTCTGGAAGCCTTGATTTGCTAGGCGCAGGACGGTTGCGTGCCCGCAGCTGGAGCCGCTGCGAGCTGGTGGCAACGACACGCCGATCGGATTTGAGGAAAGCTCCAGTTACTGCCCATGGAGTGCGACGAGATTAAGAAACAAAAACCGAACATCCTTCTGTTCCTTACCGATCAGCAGCGTCTTTCCGCGTTGGGCTGTTATGGCCCGACCGTCTGCCAGACGCCAAATATTGACCGCATGGCGGCTCAAGGGGTCCGGTTCGAAACCGCCTATACCACCACCCCGGTTTGCACCCCGGCCAGAGCCACGGTCATGACCGGCATGTATCCACATCAGCATGGCTTCTGCTGCAATGCCGAGGACCTTCAATCCGGCATGCACGAGTTGCGCGACCGTCCCGGCCTCCTTTCGCGTCGGCTGATCGAAGCGGGCTACAGCTGCGGTTATACCGGCAAGTGGCACCTGGGCTCCGGCTGGAAAAAAATGTTCGGCTATGAAAACCATCCGGCACTTCCCCAAGATGTCGGATTTGTTGGTCAGAATTTCCACGGTCACGGTGGCGGCGGCTTCAAACTCCAGGAGTATCAGGACTATCTGAGCCGGAATGGCTGGAAACACACGGTGCTGCCGCGCCACGAAGGCAATCGCTATCCTGCCGAATATGGCATAACGGAAGGCCCAGTGGAGTCGACGGTGCCCTATTTCCTGGCGGAACACACCATCGGTTTGATCAAGAATGCCGTCAAAGAGAACAAGCCATTCTTCATCTGGCACAATGAATGGGGTCCGCATCACCCCTATTATGTTCCGCAGGAATACTACGACATGTATAAGGATCTGGACATCCCGCCTTGGCCGAATTTTGAGTTCGATGCCTTGAAGGATGCGATGCCTCATGCCATGCAACGGAAGGAACCCGCAGAAGCCTTTACCTGGGACAATTGGGCCGAGGCCATCCGTTATTATTATGCCTTTACCACGCTGATCGATCACCAGATCGGCCGGGTCCTAGCCTTTCTGTCTGAAACTGGACTGGACAAGAATACCGTCACCGTCTTTTCCAGCGATCATGGCGACACGATCGGCAGTCACGGCGGGATGGAAGACAAGGGACGGTGTACCTTCGAAGAGGTCCAGCGTATCGGCATGCTGTTCCGCTTGCCCGAACACCATGATCGCAGCCCGCTGCCGGCCGGGACCATTCTCGAAGAATGGGCTTCCCTCGCGGATCTCTACCCGACGTTCTGTGAAATCGCTGGGGCTGATTATGACAAGACCGAGGTCAAGGGCCGTTCACTCTGGCCGTTGCTGCATGGGGAAAAGCCAGCCTGGAGGGACCGGATCCTGATTGAAACGAACGGACTTCTGGGCGTCGCGCACACCATGTTCACCATCAGGCACCAGCATTACAAGTTCAGCGCCGGCGCATCGGGGCAATGCGAGTTGTATGATTTACAGAGCGATCCCCATGAGATGAGAAATCTCTCCCGTCTGTCGGATATGCAGCCAGTCGTTGACCAAATGAAAGCCATTCTGATAGACGAGTTGAAGACTACTGACTACCCTGGAACTACAGCGTATTCGTTCATAAAGAAGTGCCGTTAACCCATTTTACGAGCTCCAACCCATGAAACGTTTCTTCAGCGAGGACAGCTTCTGGAATACGCCCTTGCCGGCGAACCCGGAGATCGACCCTCGCAGCGAACATTGTATTCGGCTATTGGAAGCAAATGTCCCGCGCGGCGGGTTCTGGATAAACCATGACTACTGGACGATCCCGGTCTACCAGGTCACGCATGAGACGCCGCTGCGCCGGGTTCACCAGCGCGAGGTCCAGCCCGGCGAGACTTATCTCCCCAGTTCCGGCTTCCGCCACGGCCCGGGTTTCGGCCCGCTGATCCCCCAACCCAACCGGAACTTCGTCCCGGCGCGCGAAGCAGATGGCCATCTCGCGCTCGTGGACGATGAACGCCGGCTTGCTTGGGACATGTGGGGGGCTCGTTGGCGCAGCGATGGCGAACTCGAATCGTTCACCGGCATGGCCTACAGCCTCGACGGCCCCGGTCTTTTCGATCCGGTACTCTTTCCGGCAAAGGACGGTGAGAGCACCCACTGGTACGGACCCAGCCGGGCCATCGGCGTCCCGGCCATCGCCGGGCTGATTTCGCATGAAGAGCTGCTGCAGGGTCGCATCGACCACAAACTTTCTTTTGCCACTTGCGTCAACGCCTTCAAGGAATTCGTCTTCCCGGCCATCTGGGGTGACGGTCAGACTCCCAGCGGTATCCCCGAAGGCGCCGTGCTCCAGCTTGACCCCACGCTCGATCTCGACCGCTTTGCGCTCTCGCCCGGGGCGCGCACGATTGCGCACGCCTTGCAGGAACACGGCATGGTAAATGTGGATGGAGGGAAGGGCGCGGCAATCTATGCCGAAGGCTTGTGGGGGCATTCTGATCGTTCGTGGGCGGAACTGCTGAGCGATCAGGACATGGTATCAATCCCCTTCAAGCATTATCGGCTGCTGAAGCTGCCGCCGATCACACCCAAAGGCTTCGACCTCAAGGCTGCGCGATGAATGAGGAACTCTGGCTCGCCAGCGGGCAGTCAAACATGGAACTGGTGGTGAAGAACGCGGCGGAGCCGGCCGGGCCGGAAGACTCCCTCCTACGCCTCTGCCACATACCGGTTCGCGACGCCGATGTGCCCTGCACTGCGGTGGAGCCGCAGTGGGATGTGCCGGCAGACGAGTTTTCGGCAGTGGCGTACCATTTCGGACGGAACCTGCGTCAGGCGCTCTCAGTGCCGGTCACGATGATCAACGCCAGTCTTGGCGCGACCTCGATCACCAGCTGGCTTCCACGCGAAGTCGTCGAGGCCGATCCGCATTGGGACCAGATCGCGGCCCGTGAAGCGGACAAAATCGCCCACTACGAATGGGCACTGAAGAAGCGGAGTGAGGTGGCCAACCCGGAGTCCATCTGGCAGCCGCCCAACCCGTATGTGCGTCGGCCGGGGGCGTTGTACAACGGCATGATCGCGCCACTGCACAAACTCCCGATCCGAGGGGTGATCTGGTATCAGGGTGAAGGTGATGCGGCATTTCCCGAGTGGTACGAAACGCTTTTCCCCGCTCTGATCCGTTCCTGGCGTGCGGCCTGGGGCCGGGAACTTCCGTTCCTGTTCGTGCAACTTTCCACCTTTGGTGGCCACCCTCATGAGGACTGGGCGCGGCTGCGCGAGGTCCAACGCAACGTCGCACAGACTGTCCCGAACACCGCGATGGTTGTCTCGCTCGATGTCGGCGAGAAGGACGACATCCATCCCAAGCGCAAACAACCCGTTGGCGAGCGCCTCGCCCGCGCCGCGCGGGCGCTGGTCTACAGCCAGCCGGTCGCGTGGCGCGGACCCACGCTGGCCCGCGTCGAGCCCGATGGCCGCACGCTCCGGTTCGACAATGCCGGCGACGGCCTGCGCACTGACGGCCAACCACTCTGCGGGCTCGAGGTCGCCGGAGCGGACGGCGAATTCCATGAGGTCACCGGCACCATCACCGGCGACACCGTCACCATCACGAGTCCCTCCGAGGTCCGCCAAGTCCGCTACGCTTGGCACTCGTGGACGGAAGCAAACCTCTTCAACTCGCACGGACTGCCGGCCGAACCATTTCTAAGACACGTGGATCGATGAAGTTTAAGAATAATGACAAGCATGAAACATTACACATTCCAACGAGAGATTCCGATCGAGAGTTCCTACGACGTCGTCGTTGCCGGCGGCGGGCCTGCGGGCACGGCGGCGGCGATCAGCGCGGCCCGCGCCGGTGCCAAGACGCTGCTCGTTGAAGCCACCGGCGCACTGGGCGGCATGGGTACCAACGGCCTGGTCGCAAGCTGGTATTGTCTGTCCGACGGCGAGCAGATCCTTACCCGCGGGCTGTTCTGGGAAATCGTGCGCACCCTCCACGGCGCCGGCGGCCTGAAAAACGGCCTCGACCCCGACACGATGAAGCCCTGGATGGGCATCCAGTTCTCTGCCGAGCCGCTCAAGCGCGTGCTCGACAAGATGGTACTCGACGCCGGCGTCGATCTGCTCTTCAGCACGCGCGTGATCGAGGCGGATGTTGACAAGCCGTCAAAGAAAGTCCGCGGCGTGGTGATCCAGCACATCGAGGGCCTTCGCTACGTGCCGGCCAAGGCCTTCATCGATGCCACCGGCGACGCGGTCGTCGCCGACCTCTGCGGCGCGAAATACCGCGAAGCCGGCCGCGATACGCCGAACATCATGCCGCCCACGCTCTGTGCCACGGTCGCGAACGTTGACTGGGGCTTCAGCTAAGCCGACCAGCAGGATGCGATCAAGCGCGGAGTGGAGGCCGGCGAGTTCAGCCAGCCCGACCGGCACGTGCCGGGCCTCTTCCACAGCAAAGGATCGCACGGCATACAGAATGCCGGCCACATCTTCCGTATGAACGCGGTGAAGATCAGGAGCCTCACCGAGGGTTACGTGAAAGGCCGCCAGCTGGCGGCGGAATACGCAAGTTTCTTCCAGAAGCATCTGCAGGGCTGTGAAAAACTCGAACTCGTCAGCACAGGCGCGCTGATGGGCGTGCGCGAGTCGCGTAACATCGAAGGCGAGTATGAGCTCAACTACGCCGACTTCAAAGCCCGCCGCAAGTTTGACGATCAGATCGGCGTGTACAGCAAGGGCGTGGACATCCACGTCTACGATCTCACGCCCGAGGAGTTTCAGCGCTATTATGAGAGCTACGAGAAGAGGGACCGCCTAAAGCCAGGTGAAAGCTACGGTCTGCCTTATGGAATCCTGGTGCCACGCGGGTGGACGAACCTCTGGGCAGCCGGCCGCTGCGTGTCGAGCGATGTGGAAGTGAACGGCGCGATCCGCGATCAGCCAGCGTGCTACATGCTCGGCGAGGCGGCGGGCTGCGCCGCCGTGCAGTCGATCAGGACCGGCCAGCCAGCTTGCGACTTGGACACCGCCACGCTGGTGCAAACCCTCCGCGAGCGGGGATGTTATCTGCCGCAGGAAGCGGAACCGAAGACAATGACACGGAGTCCAGCATGCTGATAGTATCCAAGGCAGCAATGCGCGCAGGAACATCAAGGAATGATTTCCTGTCAAGCCGCACACCGGAGAAAGATCTGCGCAAACTGGAAGGGGACACGTAATGCGTATCCTCTACATCGATATCGACTCGCTGCGGCCCGATCACTTGGGCTGTTACGGCTATGGCCGCGACACCAGTCCGAACATCGACCGCCTGGCCGCCGAGGGCGTGGTCTTCGACAATGTCCATGCCTCCGATGCGCCCTGCATGCCGAGCCGCACCAGCCTTTTCTCCGGGCGGTTCGGCATTCACCACGGCTGCGTTTCGCACACAGGCACGCGGGCTGAGCCTTTCCCCGATGGCACTGCCCGTAAGTTCCGCTCCCAGTGGGGCCGCACCAACTGGATGCGCCACCTGCGAGACGCCGGCCTGTACACCGCCACGTTCAGCTCGTTTGGCGAGCGGCACTCCGCCTGGCACTGGTACGCCGGATTCGCCGAGACGCATGACACCGGCCACTTCGGACACGACCTCGCGAACCAGATCACCCCTGCCGCCAGCGAGTGGCTCCGTCGCAACGCCACGAATGACAACTGGTTCTTGCACGTCAACTACTGGGATGTGCACACGCCTTACCGGGCACCGGCAGACATGGGCAATCCCTTCGCCGACTGTCCCCTGCCCCACGACTGGCTGACTCAAGAAATCCTGGAGCGTCATCGCCGGGAGCCCGGAATCCGCTCCGCGCAGGACGCTCTCTTCCTCCGCGCCGCCGCTTGGCATCCGCGCAATCCGGCCGCACTGGAGACCCTCGCCGATATCAGGCAGATGGTGGACGGCTACGACGTTGGCATCCGCTACACCGATCAACATGTCGGGCAACTGCTCGGCGAACTCGAGGCGCTGGGCGTGCTCGACGACACCGCTGTCATCATCAGCGCCGACCACGGCGAGAATCTGGGCGAACTGAACTCCTACGGTGGACATTGCTTCGCCGACCAGATTACTTCCCGGGTGCCGCTCATCATCCGCTGGCCGGGGGTCACCGAGTCCGGCGCACGCCGTACGGCGCTGCACTACCACATCGATCTGGCCGCTACCGTCAACCAGTGCCTCGGAATCGGCAGCCATCCATCCTGGGATGCCAGGGGATTCGCCGAGGACCTCAAGCCCGGCGGGGCGGACACCGGCCGCGAACATCTCGTGCTCTCTCAAATGGCGCAGACCTGCCAGCGCTCGGTTCGCTTCCGGGATTCCGGGCGGGACTACATCTACCTCCGCACCTACCGGAACGGATACTACGAGATTCCGGAAAATCTGCTCTTCGATATCGGAGCCGATCCCCACGAGCAGCAGGACTTGGCTGTCACGCGCCCCGACCTGGTCCAGCGGGCCGCCGGTCTGCTCGACACCTGGCGCGAGGAGATGCTGGCCGCTCATGATCACGAGGACCCGCTGGCCACCGTTCTGAGCGAGCCCCCGGACGAGGATGCAGACAAGTACCGCGAACGCCTCCGGCAGACCGGGCGCGGCAACTGGGCAGATGGGATTGGCAAAGGAAACCACTCTCCAAGGAGCACAACATGCGCATAATCATTTTGGATGGGTACACCCTGAACCCCGGGGATCTTTCCTGGGACGCTTTCGCCGCCCTTGGGGAACTGACGGTACACGAGCGAACGCCCAAGGCGGAGATCGTCTCCCGCGCCGCCGGTGCCGAGATCCTGCTGACGAACAAGACCCCGCTCTCCGCCGACACCATCGGCCAGTTGCCGAAGCTGCGCTATATCGGCGTTCTCGCCACCGGCTACAATGTCGTCGATACCGGGGCGGCGGCAGCGCGTGGTATTCCCGTGACCAATGTCCCGGAATACGGCACCGCGTCGGTCGTACAGATGGTGTTCGCCCACCTGCTGAATCTCTGCAATCATGTGGCGGAACATGGGGCCAGCGTCCGCACCGGCGCTTGGAGCCGGTCGCCGGATTTCTGTTTCTGGGAGCACCCACTGATGGAGTTGTCCGGTCGGACCCTGGGCATTGTCGGGGCGGGCCGGATCGGCAAGGCCGTGGCGCGCGTCGCGCAGGCCTTCGGCATGCGGGTTCTGCTCAGCGGTCGGCCCGGTGGCGAGAAGGAGGCCGCGGGTTTCGAACTGACCGACCTGGAGACGCTATTCCGGGAAAGCGATGTCGTGAGTCTCCATTGCCCGCTCACGGATGAGACGCGCGGTCTGGTGAACCGCGATCGGCTCGGCCTGATGAAGCCGGGCGCGTTCCTCATCAACACAAGCCGGGGTCCTCTCGTCGTCGAGGAGGATCTGGCGGCCGCGCTGGACAATGGTACGATTGCCGGAGCGGGACTGGACGTCCTGAGCACGGAACCACCGGCGCCGGACAATCCATTGCTGGCGGCCCGCAACTGCTGCATCACACCGCATATCGCCTGGGCCACTCTGGACGCCCGCCGCAGGCTCATGCAGACCGCCTATGAGAATGCGCGGGTTTTCCTCGACGGCGGCCGCATCAATGTTGTGAACGGATTGTAAGGTGTGATTGATGAGTCTTGGAATCACGCGCGTCACTTTCAGCACGAGACCTTTCCCCGGCACTTGAGCCACATGAGCATCCCAGTCTGAAATAGGAGGTTCTTCATGCAGCAACCAAACATTCTCTTTCTCTTCCCCGACCAGCACCGGCCGGATTGGTTGGGCTGTGCCGGGAATGGCCTGCCGGTGCGGACGCCGCACATCGACCGGTTGGCCGCTCGCGGTGTGCGTTTCACGAACGCCTTCACGCCCTCTCCGCTCTGTTCACCCGCGCGGGCCTGTCTCGCCACCGGGCGCGACTATCAGCGCTGCGGAGTTCGCAACAACGACCAGAATACGCCTTTGTCTCTGCCGACCTACTACCGCCACCTGCGCGATGCCGGTTATGAGGTGGCCGGCGTCGGGAAGTTCGACCTGCACAAGCCCGATCATGACTGGGGACTCGACGGTACCAAATTGCTGGCGGAATACGGATTCACCGGCGGCTGCGACAATGAAGGCAAGGGCGATGCGATCGTCACCTACCGCCAAAACGGCATGGCGCCCAAGGGTCCGTACATGCACTTCCTCGCCGCGCAGGGATTGGCCGCCACGCACCTCGCCATGTACGAGCCGCATCTGGGCAAACCGGGCTGGATGAACTTTCCGGCGGTGACTGACTTACCCGACCACGCGTACTGCGACAACTGGTTGGCTGACAATGCCCTGCGCCACCTGCGTGAATTCCCGGCGGGCAAACCGTGGCACCTCGTCGTCAACTTCGTCGGGCCACATGATCCGTTCGACGTCACTGCGGAGATGCGGGAACGCTGGCGGACGGTGGAATTCCCGCCACCGACTGGGAACTCGAACCCCCAAGCCCCGGACACCATTGAGCGACGCCAAAACTACGCCGCCATGATCGAAAACATCGACGCGCACGTGGGACGGATGCTTGCCGCCATCGAGCGACGCGGGGAACTGGAAAACACGCTGATCGTCTACGCCAGCGATCACGGCGAAATGCTCGGTGATCACGACCGCTGGGGCAAGAGCGTCTGGTACACGCCGTCGTGCGGGGTGCCCTTGATCGTGGCCGGCCCGGGTGTGCGCTCGGGAGTGAAGTCCGATGCGCTCGTGGCGCTGCACGATCTGGCCGCCACCTTCTTGGACTGCGCCGGCGCCGCGCCACTGCCAGACAGCGATGCGCGTTCGCTCCGTCCGCTGCTCGAAGGAAGCACCCGGTCACACCGCGACTGGGTGACCAGCGCCTTGAACGATTGGAGTATGGTCTTTGATGGGCGTTTCAAGTATGTTTCGGGTGCCGGACCCCAGCCACTGCTCTATGACGTAATGGAGGATCCCGGGGAATTCCGCAATCTGGCCCATGACCAGCCGCAGAAGGTTGCACGCCTAGCCGCGTTGTTCCAGGAGCGCCTGCCGCGATGACTCTGCCCATCAATCTGATTGTAATCAAAGCGGACGAACTGCGGCACGACTCGCTGAGCTGCGCCGGTAACCGGTATCTCCCTACCCCGAACATCGACCGCCTGGCCGCCTTAAGCCGTGAATAGTCAACATCCATGCCGTCTTATTTATGACAACCCGGCTTGTGGCCGCCTCAAGGGATGAGTTAAGTATAAAGTTTGCCCATCCTATGAAGCCACCATCCAAGCCGAATATCATTCTCATCAACTGCGACGACCTCGGTTACGGGGATCTGGGCTGTTATGGGTCCGAGTTGAATAGGACCCCAGCTATCGACCGTTTGGCGGCCGAGGGGCTGCGGCTCACTGATTTTTACATGGCCTCTCCGGTGTGCAGTCCGTCCCGTGGCGCGATGATGACGGGGTGTTATCCACCGCGAATTGGCTTTGCGGATTTCGAGGGACGTCCGGTTCTTTTTCCTGGTCAGAGCGTGGGATTGAACCCCGATGAAATGACTCTTGCCCGTCTGCTCAAGCAAGGGGGATATGCCACAAAAATGGTCGGCAAATGGCACTGCGGCGATCAAAAAGAGTTTCTTCCCACCCGGCACGGCTTCGACAGCTACTACGGCCTTCCCTATAGCAATGACATGGGCCGCCAGGTGCCGGATGATCCCTATCCACCCCTCCCCTTGCTCCGGGACGAAGCCGTCATCCAGGAGCAACCGGAACAGGGAGGACTCACCGAACGCTATGTGGAGGAATCGGTACGCTTCCTCCGCGATCATCGCGATAAACCATTTTTCCTCTACTTTTCCCACCTCTATGTCCACCTCCCTCTCTATGTCCCGGATCGCTTTCTGCGCGAATCAAAGAACGGGCGTTATGGCGCGGCGGTAGCCTGTGTGGATTGGGCGCTGGATGCGCTCATGACCGAACTGCGTGCCCTGGGACTCGACGAAAACACGTTGGTCATTTTCACCAGCGACAACGGCTCCCGTTGCCGTGGCGAAGGCGGTAGTAATGCACCGCTCCGGGGAACCAAAGCCACCACGTGGGAGGGTGGCCAACGCGTCCCGTGCATCCTGCGCTGGCCGGCCCGCATCCCGGCAGGAACGGTCTGCGAGGGACTTTCTGCTTCTCTCGACTTCCTTCCCACCTTCGCGGCCTTGGCGGGAGTGCCAATGCCCCAGGACCGGCGGATCGATGGGCACGACCTCAGCCCGATGCTCTTTTCAGGCCAGGCCGCAGACACGCCGCGGGAAACCTTTTTCTATTACAAAGGCACCAGCCTGAATGCCGTAAGAAAGGGAACATGGAAGCTGCACCTCCTCAAGGATGGCAAACCCGTTCAGGAATTATACGACCTGGAAAACGACGTCGCTGAGAGCCGCAGTGTCAGCAATGAGTATCCCGCGATCGTGGAGGATTTGCTGCAGGAAGCCGCCGCGTGCCGGATTGACCTGGGTGACAGCGCGACCGGCGTCACCGGGCGCAACCTTCGTCCTTGCGGTCGGGTGGAAAACCCGGTGACCCTCACGCGCTACCAACCGGGACATCCCTATATCCTTGCGGAATACGACCTGAAGGAGAGAGGTTGAACGACCAAAAGAAAGACTTCCACAATCCGCCTCCCCGGCGTGGGACCGGAATGAGTCCACGCTGTTACAATCGCCCTTGCTCAAAGTGGAATCTGCCGAAGGCATCGAAACTGAAGATGATGCAGCATCATCGTCCATGCCGGTCGCAGCTTAAAGAAATTCTCGGCAATGGCTGTGGTGAAGGGTGGGATCTGCCGTTTCGACTTGTTTTAACCCTTCACCGCCGGTAGCCATCGTCGACCAGCTGCCCCCGAAGAAACCAATCATTATGACAGATCAAGCCCAACAACGCCTCGCATCGCAGATTTTCCCGAAGATTGCCCATCGTATGGATCGGCTGCACAAGCGGCTTCGTCCACAGAGACGGACAGTGGTTGAAGTGGCGGTGGCCGAGTGCTCCGAGCATCTGACTCCCGCGCAGGCTGCCCGGCTCAAATTCAGGCCGGCTCCCGCCGGCACAGCATGGGGCAAGCAGCCGTGGGGAAGCTCTTGGTTCCGCCTCCGCATTGCCATTCCGCGTGAGTTCGCCGGGAGCCGCGTCGATCTGTGTTGGAGCCCCGGCGAAGCGATCATCTGGCGCGAGGGTGAGCCAGTGCATGAACTCGACAGCAACCATGGCGAATACGTCCTGACCCGACGCGCCAAGGGAGGTGAGCGTATCGAATTGCTGGTCGAGGCTGTCTCACCATATGTGATTGGGAACAGTTTCTGGGGCAGCCCCGAGGGCACCACCACCACCTTCCCCGGCGGAACGCTGACCAGCCCCGAGATCACCACTTTCGATCCCCAACTGTGGCAGCTGTGCCAGGATCTCAGCTTCCTGCGCGACCTCGCGGCGGCGTTACCCGAGGACGACACCCGTCGTGGGCTCATCCTTCGTGGCATTGATCTTGCATTGGCCGAGCTCGATCTGCGCACAGATGAGTCGATTTCCTCGCCTCAGTCCATCGCCTGCGCTCGGGAGGTCCTCGCTCCGCTGCTGGCCAGCCCCGCGAACGCCTCGGCCCAACGCTTCACCGCCGTCGGCCATTCACACATCGACTGCGCATGGTTGTGGCCTATGGCCGAAACCCGGCGCAAGTGCGGACGGACCTTCTCGACCATGTTGGCACTGATGGAAGAGTACCCGGAATTTGTCTTCTGCCAGAGCCAGCCGCTGCTCTACGAATTTGTGCGCGAACGCTATCCGACATTGTGGCGGCGCATTGCCCGGCGGGTGCGCGAGGGTCGCTGGATTCCGGTCGGCGGCATGTGGGTCGAGCCGGACTGCCAGATCACTGGAGGCGAGAGTCTGGTCAGGCAGCTCATTCATGGCATCGGGTATTTCGAAGATAACTTCGGAGTCACCCCGCGCGAGTGCTGGCTACCCGACGTATTCGGCTACAGTGCCTCCATGCCTCAGATTCTCAAGCTGGCCGGCATCGAACGCTTCCTGACCCAGAAAATATCGTGGAACACTATTAACGAGTTCCCCTACCACAGCTTCCACTGGCAGGGCATCGACGGCAGCAAGGTGCTGACGCATTTCTCACCCAGCAACACCTATTGCTCCGAGGTTTTGCCCAAGCAGATGATCGAGGCCCAGGGCAGACATCGCGAGAAGGATCGCGTCGCCGATCAACTATTGCTCTTCGGCTTTGGCGATGGAGGCGGTGGTGTCACACGCGACATGCTCGAAAGGGTGCGTCGCAGCCACGACTGCGAGGGCCTGCCGAAAGTCGCGCCGGGGACGCCCGATAATTTCTTCGCCGCCTTGGAGGCACGGCGTGACGTCCTGCCCTCCTGGTGCGGAGAGCTGTATCTTGAACTGCATCGCGGCACTCTCACCACGCAAGCCGAGACCAAACGGCTCAACCGACGAGCCGAAGGCGCACTGCGCGATGCCGAAGTGCTCTCCTGCCTCGCTTGGGGAACACACGCCGGCCGGAAGACCGGTGATTTGCACAAGGCCTGGCGTCTGGTGCTGAACAACCAGTTCCACGACATCCTACCCGGTTCATCGATCACCTTGGTCCACACTCAAGCCGAGGCCGAGCTGCAGCGTGCCATAGCCACGGCAGAGCACGTTCGAGACCAGGCTCTGGAGGCCTACGCCGCCGACATCGACACCCGTGGCGAGGGTCAGGCGGTGCTGCTGGTCAATACCCTTTCATGGGAGCGAACCTCCGTCGCTGAACTCGAACTTCCGAGTCTGCGCGGTGGATCCAGCGCAACGGCGCTGGCGCCCGATGGGACCCGACTCCCCGTGATGCGGGGACATGATGGCCGCTACCGCATGCGTGCCACAGTTCCTGCCATGGGCCATGCGGTCTATCACATTCTTCCCCAAGCTTGGTCGGCCAAAGAAGCGGTGCCCGACACGCTCGACAACGGCTTGGTTCGCGTGCGGCTGGATCGCCAAGGATGCGTTATCTCGATCCGCGACTTGCGCCACGGGCGCGAGGTGCTCAAGGATGGCGAACGGATCAGCCTCACCCTCCTGGAGGACATTCCCAACTCTTGGGACGCTTGGGACGTCGAGCATTTTGCCCGCGACAAGGTGCTGGAGCGCGATGGGGAACTGCTCTCGTCCGAGATCATCGAGTCCAACGCCATCCGCACGGTGCTGCGCCAGACGCGCCGTCTCTCACAGTCTCACATCGAGCTGGACATCATTCTGGAGGCAGGCTCGCCTCAGGTCACGTTCGACGCCCGCATTGCCTGGGGCGAGGAGCGCAATGTGCTGCTCAAAGCCGACGTGCCGATGGCCGTGCATACCGACGAGGCCCGCTGCGAGATTCAATTCGGACACGTCCGCCGTCCAACCCACCGCAACACCACGTGGGACCAGGCCCGTTTCGAAGTCTGCGCCCATCGTTGGGTCGATCTTTCGGAGACCGGCTACGGTGTCGCTCTGCTGAACAATGGTCGCTATGGACACGACATGCTCGGTTCCCGCGTCGGCCTGTCCCTGCTGCGCGCGCCCAAGACTCCCGATCCGCGCGCCGATATCGGCCGCACCCACGCCATTACCTGGGCTGTCCTGCCACATGCCGGCGATCATACGGCCGGCGTGGTGCGGGCCGGTTACGAATTGAACACACCACTGCTCGTCCGTGCGGTCGCCAGCCATGCTGGAACGCGTCCATCGGCGCAGTCGCTGCTCAGCGTCGACTCGCCCTATGCAGTGATCGAGGCGGTCAAGCCGGCCGAGCGCGGCGACGGCATTGTTGTTCGTTTGTACGAGGCTCATGGCGCAACGGCCTCGACCCGACTCACCACAGCCCTGCCTGTGCGCCGCGCGGAGGCGGTCGATTTGCGTGAACGCTCAATCAACAAACTGCGCCTGCAAGGCAACAGCATAGCCGTTGATTTGACCCCCTTCCAAATCCGGACTGTGGCGCTGAAATGATCCAAAGGAGAGCATCTGGTCGGGTAACGGAAATGCTGTGCGAGGCCAATCGCGATCCGTGGGATGCAGGATACATCGGGCGCTGGAGCGGCCGTATGCGCAGCGGCTATGGCAAAGAAATGTTGCAACAAATCAAACAGGTCAAGCGTGAGCCAGGCGGCGTTGAATGGGTTCGAAAACGACAATTTCCGCCGGAGACTGTGGGTCGACACAGTGCGGAACGAAGACGCGCTTGGGCTGCTGAATTGCAGTCCATGCTTGCTGACCAAAAGCCAGATGATGAGTACCGACCGGATCAGTCCGAAAAAGTATCCCCGGCTGGCTGGCCGCCGCAGTTTGCCGGGGACCGATGCCCAAACGTGGGACGAATCGCAAGAGCTGGAACAGGCCAGGGGGAAGCTGCCGGGTGGCACGCACAGCGGTGGCTGGATCAGAAGAACAAGCCAGCGGTGATCTGGGCGTTTCGCGATACGCTGACCCCTTATGACGGAACGGTTTGCGATCTGGAGAGCGGGGAGATGAAGTGAAGAACAACGCGACAACGTTTTGGCATGACCAGCCGGCCGGCCAGGACTGGAACCGGGCCTATCCGCTGGGTTGCGGTCGCCTGGGGGCGATGGTCTTCGGCAATATCGCCCACGAACGACTTCAACTGAACGAGGACAGCCTCTGGAGCGGGGGTCCGCGCGACCGCGTCAATCCGGACGCTCTGCCACAACTGGCGGAGATCCGCAGGCTGATTCTCGCGGGGCGGCCGAAGGCAGCCGAGCAGCTGGTGCAGGACGCCATCGCCGGAGTGCCCGACATCATGCGCAACTACGAGCCTCTCTGCGATTTGCTGCTGCAGTTCGACCACGGCATCGCGATCGGCCCGGACGAGGCGCCCCCGGACTATCGCCGCGAGCTGGATCTGGCAGCGGCCGTGGCCCGCGTCTCCTACACTCTCGGCGGTGTGAACCACCGGCGCGAAGTCCTCGCCAGCGCGCCTGACCAGGTGGTCGCCATGCGCCTGACCGCCGATCAACCCGGATCCATTTCCTTCCGCTTGCGGATCGAACGCGGACCGCGCGACCACTACGCCAGCCGATATGCGGACAGCATCCGATCCGAAGGGTCGGCCGAGCTTCACATGCGCGGTGCCACCGGCGGCGAACAGGGCGTGCGTTTCGCCGGCCACCTCGCCGTCTCCGTAGAGGGCGCGGCTCCTCGTATCCTGGGCGAAACCCTAATCGTCGATAACGCCGACGCCGTTCTGCTGGTCTTCGCGGCATCCACCTCGTTCCGCGAAGCCGACCCGTCCGTGACTGCGCGAAAGACGGCACGCCATGCCGTGGAGAGGGGGTGGACCACGTTGCTGGCACGCCATGAAGCGGATTACCGAACGCTCTTCGACCGCGTGGAACTGACGCTGGACGACGAAGCCGGCACCCACGCGGCGGCATTGCCGCTTGACCGGCGGCTCGAGGCCTTCCGCACCTGTCCCGACGATCTTGGTCTAATCACGCTCTATTTCCACTTCGGCCGCTACCTGCTCATCGCCGCGAGTCGGCCCGGCAGCCTGCCGGCCAACCTCCAGGGGATCTGGAATCAGGAGTTCATGCCGCCCTGGGGATCGAAGTACACCGTCAACATCAATACACAGATGAACTACTGGCCGGCCGAGTCATGCAACCTCTCCGAGTGCCACCTGCCGCTCTTCGAACATCTGCGCACCATGCTTCCCCACGGGATCGCCGCCGCTCGGCGCATGTACGACTGCGCGGGCTTCGTCTGCCATCACAACACCGATCTCTGGGGCGACTGCTGCCCGGTCGACCGAAACCTGGCAGCCTCCTACTGGCCGACCGGCGGTGCCTGGCTCTGCCTCCACATCTGGGAGCACTACCGGTACACTCTCGACCGTGATTTTTTGGCCACCCACTATGACCTGCTGCGCGAGTCTGCACGCTTCATGCTGGAGTTCCTTATCGAGAACCACCAAGGGGAGCTGGTGACCTGTCCCACGGTCTCACCCGAGAATATCTACATCCTGCCCGACGGCCAGCAGGGTACGCTCTGCGCAGGGAGCACGATGGACAGCTCGATCGCTGCCATGCTTTTCCAGGCGTTTGAAGAGGCGTCGGCACTACTCGGCGCAGATGCCAAACTGCGGGAGCAGGCCGCGCATGTGCGGTCGCGGCTGCCGCAGCTCAAGGTCGGACGCCACGGCCAGCTCCAAGAGTGGCCCGAGGACTACGAGGAACTGGAGCCCGGGCACCGGCACATCTCGCATCTCTTCGCCCTGCATCCCGGCGACCTGATCCACCCGGAGCGCACGCCCGAGTTGGCGCGCGCGGCGTCCCGCACGCTGGAGCGTCGCCTCTCCCACGGCGGGGGGCACACCGGCTGGAGCCGCGCTTGGATCATCAACTTCTTCGCCCGCCTGGGCGATGGCGCAAAGGCCTGGGAGAACCTCTGCGCCTTGATCTCCAAGTCGACCCTGCCCAACCTGTTTGACGACCATCCGCCGTTCCAGATCGACGGCAACTTCGGTGCCACCGCCGCCATCGCCGAGATGCTCTTGCAGAGCCACGCCGACCATGTGGAGCTGCTCCCGGCCCTGCCCGCCGCGTGGTCCCGAGGAACAGTCCGTGGCCTGCGGTCCCGAGGCGCGTTCGAATTCAGTCTGGCTTGGGAAAATGGGCAGCTTATCTCGGCGTCCATTCTGGCATGCCGCGGCGGCACCGTGACGGTGCGCTGTGCCAGAGCCTCAGCCAGCTACACGCTGCGAGCGGGCGAATCCGCAACATGGGTTGCAGCACGCACTGACACAGAAGCTTTAGCATAAACATATTCACTATTAAGGAGAAAAAGAGCAATGATTATGGAAAAACAAAGACAGAACATCGGCCAGCAGATTGAGGCTGGAGCGTTTGAGTTACAGGGGATGTCCGGTGTCAGTCTAGCCTGCGGTGCCGATGTCTTGGGCATTCGCATGGGCTGCCCTCACACTGCTCTGGGACTTGTCGATGAAAAGGACGTTCTTCTGACCATGGATGGCCCGGAAGAATTCGCCCCGGATCAAAGTTACACAAAAGTGCGCTGGCGGGTGCCGGTCACGCCGGCAGGGGTGCGACGATTGGGCGGCTGGCCGCGACGATCGATCAATGCGCCTCTGGTCTACGACTTCGCCCCGGGCGAAGCCGCAGCAATCGCTCTGGAGTGGCGCCGGGAGGGCGACACGGTTCTCGGTCGCTACACGGCGGATGCGCCGGTCCGCGCCGGACTTTTCGTCAACGGCTGCTTCGCCCCCGCCACCGTGGCTGTAGCCACGTCCACACACTGCCGCCTGGAACTGGGCGACTCCGCCCTGGAAATGTCTCTCGTCGGCTCAGTCGAGGTGCCGCTACTTGTAGATTCTCGCCTCCAAGCCGAACAGGCCTGGGCCGGGGTGATCCGACCGGCGGGGACCGCGATGGCTTTGTACCCTGTTACACTCGGCCCCGACCGACCGCTGCACTTCGCCATGCGTCTCAAGCCGCGCTCGGCCGCTGCCGGCGAAGCTCCCCTGATTGATCCCGCAGCGATCGATCAAAGCCTGGCTAATGGCGCGCGGGAATACGCTGCTTCCCGCATGCGCAGCATGGGTGCTTTTTCCGGCGCGGCGGAGGCACTCGCAGGCCTGACCGGTTACAGCCGCACCTATGACCCCAAGCGACAGATGCTCCAGACCACCGTTAACCGCACCTGGGGCGGCCCCAACCAGCCCGGCCTGATCTTCGGCTGGGACAACTTTTTCGACTCCTACATCGCCGCCTGGGAAGACCCGCGGCTCGGAGCCGCCTCGCTCGAACACATCGTCGCGACCTACGGGCAAAATGGCATCGCCCACGGCCCCACCCAGCGCAACCTGATTATTCCTGTCATCTACTGCCGCACCCTGGATCTTCTCGATGACGAAGACCTCGCCCGCCGCACTTGGCCGGTGATGATGGAGTTCATGCGCTTTTGGTTCGCCGATCGCGGTGATGGCCGCCCTTGGCGCGACGGCAATGGCGATGGCCTGATTGAGGCTGGCGCATCCGGCAATCCTGCCGATGTCGCTCCCGGCATCCTCATCCAGGAGGCCATGGATGAAACCGGCTACGATGAGATTCCGATCTACTCGGCCGGCTTCACCGAGGGGCGTCTGGGCATGCTCGCCGACGGTGTCGACTTCGACTGGCCCAGCCGCACGCTCACCGTCACGCTCCTCTGCCAGAACTGCCTCTACATTGCTTCCGCCCGAATCATGGCCCGCTGGGCCGACCGACTCGGGTTCAACGCTGACGCGATATGGTTGCGCGGCGAGGCAGAGCGCGTCGCCGACCGCGTCCGCGAGCGTCTCTTCTGCGAAAAGGACGGCTTTTATCGTGACCGTTTCTGGAATGGCGATTTCTCCCCCGTCAAGGCCATGACGATTTTTTATCCGCTCTTGGCTGGCATTGCCGATGATAGCGTCAAGGCGCGACTTCGCGAGATGCTCCTCGACCCAAAACAGTTCTGGGGCGACAACCTGATTCCCACCGTCAGCCGCGACGATCCCGCCTATCGCGACGGCCTCGACGGCAACGGCAACTACTGGCGCGGCAACTGCTGGCCGCCCACCACGTACATGGTCTACCTGGCCATCAAGGAAGCCGGTTGGGACGACCTCGCCGCCGAGTACGCCAGCCGCGTGTGCGAGCAGTTCATGGAATACTGGCGGGCGCACGGCCACGCCTATGAAAACTACCCGGCCGAGGGCAAGGTTGACCCCCGCTTTCTCTATGTGCAGATGTGGGGCGGGCGTGAACTACGCTACGTCTGGTCGGGAATGCTGCCGCTCTGCGGACTGGAGGAGATCTTCGCGCCGGAAGTCACGCGTGCCGGCGTGCGCTTCGGGAATCCTCACCTGCCAGAGCAAGCCATCTGGCGCAACTTCACCTGGCAAGGCAAACCGGTGGAGGCCGAGGCTGGTCCTCAACGGACGTTAGTGAGCGTGGGCGAGGAATGGCGTTTCCTGGCCGAACCTGGCATTGTGGTGCGCGGCTTGACGATTGACCACGGGATCGCCTTCAGCGCTTCAACGCTGGAGCCAAGTCGCCTGCGAATCGAAGCCAAGGAGTTCGAACCATCGCCAAAGACCTCCATTTTGGTGAATGGCCAACCGATTGCCTTCACAGTGGAAGGCAGCGCCGTGCTGTTCACGCTGCCGGTCGGCAAGGTGGAGGTCAGGGTTGCAAAAGAAACGTGCCCCGACCGTATCCCAGATGCCGCATGAGCCCTCATGCCGACTTGAAATCCCATTTCCAGACCCGCAGCCGAGACAAAATCCCATCATGAGCTACAATACGAACGAAACAGCACTTCCCACCCGCGCCATCGCCGACAAGACAGTGATTCGCGCATCCGTCGCCAGTGCCGAGGTGGTAGCGCGGGAACCGCAGGCGGTCGTCCTGCGCACCACCGCCCTTGCCAAGGCCAAGACCGCCCTGTCGTCGGCGGACTCCGCGATGATGGACCAGCAGGGTCTCAAAGTCGGCCAGCCCATCACTGGCACCCTGCGCATCGACTTGGTGTCGGATGGGTGCATCCGGGTGCGCCATGCTCTCGGCGACTCAGTGCCTGCCAACCCGAACCCGATGGTCATCGGCGCCCTGCCGCCGCCGACGGCCTGCGCCCATCTCGACGGCCTGCGCCTGGACGCCGGCATGCGCCCTGCTCCTTGGCTGGGAGAGGCGCCCGGCAGCGGCGCGGCCGTGGCCCTCGACGGCGCTGGGATACGGGTACTCGTCGGCCTCGACCCGTTGCGCATCGAGCTGCGCCGCACGGATGGTAGCATGATCTGCGGGATCGGCGGTCGCGAGAAGGACCATTTCAGCAACTGGGACGCCTATTCCCTGGGCGTCTCGCAGCGGCACGACGGTCGGCCAGTGGCACACGAGTGCTTTGATCTCCGCCCCGGCGAGGCGGTGTATGGCTTGGGTGAGCGCTTCGCTCCCAGCCTCGACCTGGTCGGCCAGACCGTCGAGTTATGGCAACGCGACGCGCTCGGAACCACCACCCCCCGGGCTTACAAAAACGTGCCGTTCCTTGTCACGACTGGAGGTTGGGGCGCCTTTTTCAACCATTCCAGTGCCGGCACCGCTTGGGTCGGCTCGCTCTCGAGCTGCGACATCCAACTGGCATTCGACGAGGACTTCCTCGACTACTACATATTCACCGGCTCGATTTCCGAGATCCTCGGTCAGTACACGGCACTGACCGGACGCGGCGACGTGCCGCCGGACTGGACCTTCGGCTATTGGCAGTCGAAGATCAGCTATAAAGCTGCGGATGAGACCCTCGACATCGCCGAGCGCCTGCGCGCCCAACGCATCCCCTGTGACGTGATCCACCTCGATACCTTCTGGTTCGAACGCGACTGGTACTGCAACCTCGAGTTCGCCAGGGATCGCTTCCCCGATCCGGCCGCCTATCTCGCCGAGATGAAACGCCGCGGCTTCAAGATCTGCCTGTGGCAGCTGCCCTACGTCCCCGAGGGCAACGCCTACTACGACGAACTCAAGGCGGTGGATGGCTTCGTGAAGCGCCCGGACGGCTCGATCTACAACGTCGGGATCTGCTTCACCCCCGGCTTCAAGGGCACGGTCGGGATCATCGACTTCACCAATCCCGCGGCGACCCGGATCTACCAGGAGCGCCTGCGCCGTCTCTTCCAGCTCGGCGTGATGGTGATCAAGACCGATTTCGGCGAGGATGCGCCCGCCGATGGCGTCTGGCACGACGGTACTCCGGCGCACCGCATGCACAACCTCTATCCCCTTCTCTATAATCTGGCGGCCAGCGAGGTCACCAAGGAAGTCACTGGCGGTGGTCAGGTCTGGCACCGTTCGGGCTGGGCTGGTTCACAGCGCCATCCCGTGCCTTGGGGTGGGGACAACAGCCCAAACTGGCACAACCTCGCCCCGCAGATGCGCGGAGGCCTATCGCTGGGCCTCTCGGGATTCACCTTCTGGAGCCAGGATATCGGTGGCTTCCTCGGCGACACCAACGACCACCTGCTACTGCGCTGGATGCAGGCCGGCCTTTTCCTCTCGCACTCACGCGTGCACGGCGGTGGCATTCGTGAACTCGACCGCTTCGCGCCCGAGACCATCCGCATCGCACGCGAGTTTCTCGAGCTGCGCTATCGGCTGCTGCCATATATTCTGGCCCAGTCACAGTTCTCCGCCGCTGCCGGCCTGCCGCTGGCCCGGCCTCTGGTCCTCGATTTCCAGGGCGACCGCAACGGCTGGCGGGTGGACGACCAGTGGCTTTTCGGTCGCGACCTGTTAGTGGCGCCGATAATGGATGCCGGTCTCCGCCGCACTGTGTACCTGCCACCAGGCACCTGGTACGACTGGTGGACCGGTGCTGCCACCGCCGGAGGCCGCTGGATCGAGGCCGAGGCCGCGCTCGACCGCATCCCGCTCTGGCTGCGCGAGGGCGCGATCGTGCCACTGGGTGATGTTCACCAGTGGGTCGGCGACGCCCCCGACCATAAAGTGGAGTTGGTGCTCACGCCGCTAGATGCTGATGGCGAACGCCGGCTTGACTTTACGATCAACGGGCACTCAATCAATGCAGTGCTAATCCGTCGACTCGGACAGTATTCCCTGACCTTAGGTCAGATTCCCAACGTCATCGTGACGCCACGGTGGGTTGGTGGTGCATTAACGACATTCCACGAATGTGGACAGTCGTCATAGGAGCATATAAGACAGATCGCGTTTAACCTCATTTCATAAAAGAAACCACAATCATGAATTTTCCAAAAAATTTTGTCTGGGGTGCGGCCGCTGCCAGTTACCAAGTGGAAGGGGCCGCGAATGAAGACGGCCGTGGCCTATCAGTCTGGGACATGATGTGCCGGACACCCGGCAAGATCATGGACGGGCACACCGGCGAAGTAGGCTGCGACCACTACCACCACTGGCAGGAGGATGTCGAGATCATGAAGACTATGGGGTTACAGGCTTATCGCCTTTCGGTCTCTTGGCCAAGAATCCTACCCGAGGGAACTGGTGCAGTCAACCTCAAGGGACTGGCCTTCTACGACCGCCTCGTGGACGCCCTTCTCGCAGCCGGCATCCAGCCTTGGGTCACCCTCTTCCACTGGGATTTCCCATACGAGCTCTACCTGCGCGGCGGATGGCTCAACCCTGACAGCACGCAGTGGTTCGCCGACTACACGCAGGTGGTTGTCGATAAACTCTCGGATCGGGTGCAGCATTGGATGACACTCAATGAACCGGCCTGTTTCATTGGCCTCGGCCTGCAGAGCGGCCAACATGCGCCTGGCGACCGACTCGGTGTGGCTGAGGTCCTGCTTGCCGGCCACCACGCGCTTCTGGCCCACGGCCGATCGGTGCAAATGATTCGTGCACGCGCACGGACCACTCCGATTATCGGTTTTGCGCCCTGCGGCGGTATCTTCGCCCCAGCCACCGACACCGCCGCCGACATCGAGGCAGCACGGCGGCTCATGTTTCACGATGCCACACGGGATACCTGGAACTTGGCCCTGTGGACGGATCCAGTCTTTCTGGGCCGCTATCCCGAAGAAGCTGTGCAGGCCATCGGCTCCGACATGCCACGCATCAAAGCCGGCGAGATGGAGACTATCTCCCAACCTGTCGATTTCTGTGGCCTGAACATCTACAACTGCTCCGTTGTCCGTGCCGGTGATGACGGTCGCCCAGAGAGGGTCCCCGGTCCAATCGGATATGCCCAGACAGCGATGGAATGGTCAGTGACACCACAGTCACTGTATTGGGGACCGCGCTTCACTTGGGAGCGCTACGCCAAACCTATCGTAATCACTGAAAACGGCATGGCCAATACCGATTGGATCAGCACCGACGGACAGGTACACGACCCTCAGAGGATCGACTTTCTCAAACGTTATCTGCGCGAGTTCCATCGTGCTCTCGGCGATGGAGTCGGGGCGCTCGGCTACTTCCAGTGGTCGATCATGGACAACTTTGAGTGGGCCTTCGGCTATAAACGCCGCTTCGGCTTGGTCTATGTGGATTATCCTACCGGTCGCCGCATTCCGAAGGACTCGGCGCGATGGTACCAGCAGATTATTTCCACCCATGGGCAGTCCCTCTTGGAGGATTGAAGATCACTGTATTCGGAAATCCCTATCATTGCCAGCAGCTAATTCAGCGCAACGCTTACTGCTGA
Source organism: Terrimicrobiaceae bacterium (assembly GCA_044344595.1). GTDB lineage: Bacteria > Verrucomicrobiota > Verrucomicrobiia > Chthoniobacterales > Terrimicrobiaceae > UBA967. The sequence continues at coordinate 21,249 of JBIJCR010000003.1, read as the reverse complement.
AAAAGGTGGCGTAGATGATGTAAACGTCGCGGCATTGGCCTACGACATCACCACAACATAGGGGAGGTGGTGCTCCGCACAAAGCCTACCAAGGGCCTTCAGCAGCACATATTCGCGCGCATCCGGCTCTTGGGAGCCTACCGATCTGAGGAGGTACTTACTCCCAAGACCCATAGGATCAACCCCTAGCACAATCTGAACGAGAGTCACAAACCACACAGCTATTGGTACACACTCTCTTGCGATCGTTGAACCCGAATACAGCAGAATTAACCACAGAGCGCACAGAGAACACAGAGGATGATCTGTTTATGATGCGATGGGTTTGAAATGATTTGTGCGATATCAAACAAAAGCCAAAGCCTTTCCTGTCAATCATCTCCATCCTGCCCTCCTGTCTAAAAATCCGTTTATGGGCTTAAGGAAACCGGATTGGTCACTTTCAGCCGCATGAAGAGGTTTGTCTTGGTGCCGACGGGCACGCTGAAGATGTGCTCTGGTGGGGATGCCGCGGTATTGCCGGTGTCGGGTACGTCGGTCCAACTTCCGGGTGCCAGCGTTTCGCTCCATTCCGCGCCATAGGTTATGCCGGCGACATCGGCTGGTTGGGTGAAGGCTAATACGAAGTTGCCGCCGGTCTCTTGCGGCGTGGGGATTTGTCCAGTGCTGTTCTGTTTCGGATCCAGGCCGAAGGCGAATTCCAACAGGTTCTGGATGCCGTCCTGGTCGAAGTCGTTGAGATCCGCCCCATCGCCGGTGTTGTCGGGTGCACCGAAGTACAGTTGGCGCCAACTCTCAATGGACGATAGGGGCACGTCGGAGTCGTTGTCGGCGATGGTCACCGTATAACTGCTTTGCGCGCCGATTGCGTAACCCGCCCCGGCGGCCAGGGTCAGCGTCACGGTCTCACTGCCCTCGATGAGGCTGTCATCGACGGGGGCGATCGTGATGGTGGCAGAGGTCTGACCGTCCGGGATCACCACCGAACCCGAGATCGCGGTGTAATCCGTGCCGTTGCTGGCCGTGCCGCTGATCGTGTAGAACACCGTCAGTGCTCCGGCCCTCGCACCGCTGCGTGTCACCGTGAATGCGCCTGGATCGCCGCCGGCCTCGAATGCGACAGCACCGCTCGAGGCAATGCTCGCGACCGGAATTTCGTAGACTTTATTGTCAACGATCATCACCGCATGGCTGCTCTGGGCGCCGATCGTGTAACCCGAGCCTGCGGCCAGGGTCAGCGTCACGGTCTCACTGCCCTCGATGAGACTGTCATCGACTGGGCTGATCGTGATGGTGGCAGAGGTCTGACCGTCCGGGATCACCACCGAGCCCGAGATCGTGCTGTAATCCGTGCCGTTGGTCGCCGTGCCGCCAATGGTGTAGTTGACGGTCAGGTCGCCAGCAATACCACCGGCGCGGGTGACAGAGAAGACGCCGGGTTCCTGTGCAGCCTCGGCCGCACTGGCATCGGTGGCGGTGAGGATGATGGAGGGAACTGTCGGCTGGTATTGGCCGTCCTGTATGTCCAGTGCAACCTGACCGTTGATGACATGATAGGCGGGATTGCTCAGGCGGGCGTAGGCGAGGGAAACGCTTTCAATACCTTCGATGACGGCGTCTTCGAGTGGAGTGACCATCACAGTGGCGACAGACTGGCCATTGGGAATGGTCACCGATCCCGGAAGAGTGATATAATCATCGGCGTTGCGCGCCGTGCCGGCGAGGACGTAATCGATTACCAGATCGCCGTTGGTGTCGGAGCGGGTGAACTGGAACTGTCCGGGGTCGGAGGCGACTTCGGAAGCTATGGCGTCGATGACCGAAAGGGAGAGAGTCTGCGTGGTCGGCGCGTTGACGAGGCCGGTTGCAGCGAAGAATCCGCATTCGGCAGTCCGGACCAGATTCTGCGAGTCCGAGGTGTCGACAAGGTAGCCAACCGCAGTGATGTCGTAGAACTGTTTCAGCTGGAAAGCCTGGGCTTCGTTGAAGTTGAGGTTGGCGGCCGGATCGTATGGCGCCCAATAGCCGTCGGGACCATCGCTGTCAAAGGTGAGTGTGGCACGGATCGCCCCTGTTTCACCCATGGTCTGCTTGGAGACCCAGAACTGGTTCCCCTCTCGGACAAGCCAGCGGAGATCGACGTTAGCGCGGGCTATGGTGCCCAATTCGAGGGTGGAGTATTGATCGAAGGTGCTGGAGTCGGTGGGAAAGTAGATCAGTCCGTAGAGGCCGTTGCGGCTGGCGGCGCTGTTGGATAAGCTGACGTAAGGGCTGTCAGTCAGATTCGCCATGGTGGTGGCCCTCACCCGGGCCAGCATGCCGGCGCCACCGGTGCTGTTGATCCGTTCGCCGAGGAAGCCGCCGTAGAAAGCGGGACCCGAGTAGCCGGAGGCGGGGTTGAGGGGGGCGGCAGAGCTGAAGGCGACGGTGTGACGCACATCGTCGCCGGCGGCATCACCATCGTAATCACCGACCACCACCGAGGGCGTGCGGCTGAAGTTCAGGTTGGTGGTTGCGTAGTTGTTGGTGATGCCATCATAGGAGACGAGTCGGGTGCGTGTTCCGGGATTCTCATCATCATCAATGTGGATCGTAGCGGCACCGGAGCCGACCACGGTGTAGGCGCCGGCGGCCAGGGTGATGACCACGGCTTCATCCGGATCGACGACGGTATCGCTGATGCCAACGACGGGGATATCGACAAACGACTGGCCGGCTGGAATCACCACGCTGAGGGGAAGCGACTGGAAATCGATACCGCTGGTGGCTGTTCCGCCTACAACGTAACTGACAAGGAGGTCGCCGACGGTTGACTGGCGGGTGATTCGCACAGCGCCCTGCCCGGCGTTTTCGGCAAAACTCGATTGGGCGGGGGCGATGCCCACGAGAGGCGAAGCGAGGCGGTCAAGGATATCGATGGATGCGCCCGATGGGATGGCCGGGCGATATCCGGCGCCGGCGCGGAGCGTGAGACGCACGGTTTCGACACCTTCCTTCAGGTCGTCTCCGATGGGGGCGATGGTGATGGGAGCGGAGTGCTGGCCGTGGGGGATGACCAGCGAACCGCTGAGGGCCTGGTAGTCGATGCCGTTCACGGCAGAGCCGGCAACCTCGTAGAAGACAGTGAGATCCCCAACGTTGTTGGTGCGCGTGACGATGGCGGAGCCGGCGACCGGACCGGATTCCGCGGCGCCGTGGACGCCCGTCATCATGCGCACGGTCGGAACCCCGTCATCAGCAACCAGCGTGAAGCAGTCCCATTCGCCGATATTTCCGCTGCTGTCGGGATTGGAATCGAGGCGCACAAAACGGAACGTGTGGCTTCCGGCGGCGAGTGTGACATGATCGAATGCGGCCACCCGGGCCCTCACCCCGGTCTCGAAGCGCGGGAAATATCGCGAGATATATTGGTACATGTCGATGGTGCCGATCTGGTTGCCGTCGACCTCAAAATCGAACCTGCCCTTGTCGCCGCCCTCCTCGTAATTCACGAGGACCTTATAGGTGCCGGAGACGGGCACGTTGACGGCGAATTCGACATACTGGCCGGAACCGCTGGTCTGCGCCGTCCGGACGGTCGCATCGCCACTTCGGTTGACGTCGGAGACGACACTGCTGGACAAGGTCCCCGTGCGAGGGAGGCTCTCGGCCTCATGGAAATACGAGTTGGTATTTCCCTGGCCGTTTCTGAAGGTGATGTTGGCCCAGGAGTTGACGCTGATGTTCGCTTCAGCGGCATTGGTGATCACCTTTGCCGAGATGGCGAGGTTCTCGAAGGAAAAGCCGGCAATTGTATGCGTCTCGTCGGAACCCAGTATGCTGGAGGTGTCGAAGTTGGGAAGCGTGACATTTCGGAACGTCCAGTTGCTCATGTAAACATAGTCGGATGCATCGCCAAGCGAGAGGGTGTAGATGACAAAGGCATCGGTGGCTTCGTCCATGCGCAAGTTCTCGAAGAGCCAGTTGTCGTAGAGCATCTTCTCGCCGCCGCGCTCGAGCATGATGCCGCCGCCGTTTATATTGGTCATGCCGTCGAAGTTGATAAGGCGGATGTCGGTTACGGTCTGCCCTTCGACTTTTTCGGCGAGCTTGAAGTAGTTCCAGCCTTCGACGGTGGTATTGGTCACATCGATGTCGGTGACCAGGGACCGGGCCAAACCATACCGATCGGTGGCGGGCTTGATCGAGATGCAGTCATCGCCGCCGCGAATGAAACAGTCATTGATGGTGATGTGGCTGGAGGAGTCGATGTCGATGCCGTCGCAGGTGTTCCACATGTCGCCCGAGTTGAACCACCAGCCGGCTACGCCCAGTTCATTGATGATCTTCACATTGTCCACGTTGACATAGTCGGAATCGAGGATGTGCAGGTTCCACGTGTAAGCATCGCGGAGAATGACATCGCGGATCTCGATGTTGCTGCTGCTCTGGGGGCGGAGCAGCATCGCTTTGGCTTTGCGTCCGGGCGTGAGTGTCCACTTGGTTCCGTTCCAATAAGGGTTGTTGTTCTGCCAGTCGCGCAGGGCACGGCCAGCGCCGTCGATCACACCCCGGCCGGAGATTTTGACATTCCGGGCGTCCTTGATGCCGATGAACGGGCCCTCGATCAGTTGGTCATTCCAGTCACGACCATACTCAAAGTCGGCGAAATCGCCCGAGCCTTGGATGAGCGCGCCGGGCGACAGGTACACATGGGTGTTGCTGCGGATGTCCAGATGGCCGACCTTGTATGTGCCGTTAGGGAAGTAAAGCACGCCACCGCCCTGCCGGTGCACATGATCGAGGGCGGCCTGAACCTGCACGGTCTGCTTGGTAGCACCGGTATTGTCGATCACAAAGCTCATCACGTTGGTCACGCCCGGATCGCCGAGCTGCGGGGCGCCGACCTCCGGCGGATCATAGAACAGGTACATCTCCTCCAAATTATTGATCTGCAACTTGATCTTGGTGGGCGCCGAAAGGGTGAAGGTCAACTGGTTGCCATTGACGCTGGCGGAAATGCCCTGGCTGTCAGGCTGGATACGGTATTGCACAATCGGCTCGGATGCGGTCACCGTGATGGGCACCGAGCCCTGATCGGAAGCGAAGCGGGCAACGCTCAGAGCCCAGGAAGGCTTGTCATACACCTCCCCGGGGAACTTCACGCCCCGCTCCTGCCAGAGCTTGCCCACCGGGACCACCGTACTGCCGGCTGTCACGTCGTAGCTGGAAAGGTCGGGGGCAAGGGCAGGATACGGTGTGACACCAGCCATCACCGCGCCGTGGGTAGCCAGCGACAGAGCCACTGCGGCCAGAATCGTAGTGGCCCTAGTCATCATCTGGCGGTAATTCATGTCCGAATCGCCCGCTGTAAGCAAGCTATTTGGACTCCTGTTGTCATCCGCGTTGCATTCCTGAATAGCTGGTGCCGTGGCCCGTGACAGTCAGGCTACGGGCTGGTGACGCGGAGTCGAATGAACCGCTTGGCGGCACTTCGCATTGGCGTGTTGTCGCGGACTTTCAGCATGGTCGAGGTATTCTCGATGATTGTTGTATGTCCCGAGCCGGAGTTCCAAGTAGCGAGATCAGCGCTAACCTCGACAATGAAGGTGACGTCTGTGGCATCTGGCGATTTTTGGATCGTGAGGGCAAGGAATTCATCGCCATCAACGATCTCGCGAGAAGACACAGGGAGGTCGGCACTCGACCGCGAATTCGGATCAGATCCCAGCGCTCGCTCGAGAAGGTTGACCATACCATCCCCGTCAGGGTCGGCCGAGTCGGCGGCGACGCCACTATTTTCCGTAGTACCAAAGAGTGCCTCTCGCCAAGCGTCCCCGGGGGTCGCGGTCGAACGGACGATCACGCTCACCTCGTCGAACGTCTTCACCCAGCCGTCGTTCGCGGTGAGACGCAGGACGTAATCGCCTGGTTCGCTGAACGTGGCGGTGGTGTCGATGGCCGTGTCGCTGCCGAAGGTCACCGTGCCCGGGCCAGAGACTTTGCTCCACGCGACGGCTAGCGGCGCCGGACGCCCGTCGTCGGTCACGGTGGCGTCCAGAGCGGTGGAGGCCTCGCTGTTGATGGTGGCGTCCGCACCGGCGTTCACGCTGGCTCCGACGTTAAAGATGCCGGCGGTGGTGCTGATGTTGTCGAACACCGCGGTGCAGAGGGTGCCGTCGTTGGCACTGGTGACAGCGAGGCCGATGCGCACGCTGGCATTCATCGTGATGCTGAGATTCGAGCCCGCTTGGGTCCAAGTCACGCCATCCGGCGAAGTATATCCGGCCAACGTGTTGCCGGTCCGCACGATTTTCAGCCAGATCGGCCTGGTCATGTTGGAGATGGTGACGCTTGCACCCGTGCCGTTGGTGACCGCGCGGCTCCGGAGTAAGGCTGGGATATCCGTGTTGCGTGAGCTTATCAACAAGGATGCATGTCTTGAGCCGGTTTCGGTGGTTTCGCGGATCATGACGCCGGCTTTGGCCTGCGCGGAAGGGGTCGGAGTAACCAAGCTAGCCACGCGCACAATCATCTCGCCATCTCCTGTGAGAGGGACGTGGACGTATTGGAATTCATCCTTGGTTCCGGTGATCTCGGCACCCGAACCTTTCACAGTGAAGGCGCCACCGGACTCGCTGTAGCTGCCCGCGGCAGCCACGGCGCCGATGTCTTGGCCGGTCCAAACGAGAGACGTTGCACCCACGTTGACTGTGAGGTCGCGGGTGTTCGGGACGCCGGCTTCGTCGGCCGTGAGGCGGAGGACGTAAGTGCCATTGGCGGAAAACTTGGCCGTGGTGTTAGCAGCGGCCGCGTCGCCGAACGTGACCGTGCCCGGACCCGAAACCTTCGACCAGGTCGCGGTGACCGTGCCGGGAGGCGTGCTATTGCTCGTGACCGCACCTTCGAGAATCAGACCAACGTTCGCGGGAACACTCACGTTCGCATTACCCGGGCTGGATATGGTGATGCCCGGCAGGGTGCGAACCGCATAGGATGCGGTGAGCAAATACTCCCCGGCCCCGGAGGCGCCGCTCACGCGTATGTAATGCAAGCCGGGGGCCGCGGCGGTGTAGGAGACGAGGGCGTTGCGTCCGTCGGTTGCGCCATTGTCGTTGCCAGCCACCAGCGCACCGGTGCTGTCATAGACGTCGATACGCGGGTCGAGATTGTTTGTAGTTGCGCCCCCACCGACGGCGGGTGTGTAGGTCTGGAGCGCGATGGTATCTCCCGGAGCCAGAAGCACCTTGTAATGATCCGCACCGCCGGTGGTGTCGCCGAAGATCACGGGTTTAAGCTCCTGAGCGGTGCCGGTGGTGTCGTTGGCTTCGAGGTCGATGCCGCCGCCCGCGCGGAGCGCGGTGAGCGTGTATCGGCTCTCGAGGGTGGCGCGGACTCTTGCTTGGTAGGTGCCGGTCGAAGGTACCGTGTAATCAAGGATGGCCCGGGCGAGATTGGTCGCGCCGGAGGTGCCGGTGGCCACAACCGCCCCAGCGCTGTTGAGAAGCTCCAGCACGGTGCTTGTACCGCCGTTGATGACGAGGGTGGCTTTTTCGCCCGCAGTCAGAGGCAGGGCAAAATGATCCGCGCCGGGCGATGCGACGATGCCGGTTGAGATTCGGACGCTTTTGCCAGAGCCAACATAGGCGCTGCGAAGCTTATCTATCGGCGGACTGCTATTCCCCCTGCCCATCTTCACCAAGAGGCGCTTCGAGGCCGGCTTGAGGCTCTGCGTGCCGGCATCCTTGATTCCCACACCGGCTAAAATGCCCTCCTGATAAACGGAAGTCGGCGCAATGTCGAGATCGGGGTAGTTGAACTCGATATCGCCGCTGGCGTAGAGCACAGCCTGAAAGGTGATGGGTGTCGGGTTTGGCACATACTGGGAAGGCCAGTGAGCTACTTTGTGCCATTGGATGACGAGTCGGCGGTCTGCGCCCGAGCCGAGGACCTGCCAGTAAACGCCTGTATTCGGGTCGAGGTTCGGCCCCGTCCAATGATCTACCTGGCAAGGATTCCACAGGACGGCGATGCTGGGAGTTACAGGATAAATGCTGAGGTCCTTGTCCCCTACATTACCCCAAAAGAACGAGTTGTAGGGGGCGCCGAAGGTGATCAAGCCCTCTTCGGCGTTGATGTAGAGGCTGGAGTGATTCGTGCCATAAAGCGGGAATGTGAAGCCAGCGAGGTCGGTGGCGGAAATACTGTTGCCAATGGCATAACCAAAATCGTCACGTTCGATGACCAAGCGGTTGCCCGTTTTGCTGATGTCTTCGAAGCGGTGTCCGATCATCGCGGCGTGATAGCCAAAGCTGTCGGGGGTAATCACCTCGGTGCTGATACCATCGCCACGCCCGTCCACGGCAAGGCGGGAAGCGCCGGGAGCCGGCGAGAGCGCACTGGCTGCAATGTTCTGCGCTTTGGCGGTGGTATTATTATCTGCGCCGCTGCGGCTCTCCACCTCGGCGAGGGCGTTGAGCACGGCCTCCACTGTGTAGGATCCGGTCGTGGACGCCGCACCCGTGACGGTGATCGTATAGTTGCCGGCCGTGGCTGCAGTCACAGCTTGGACCAAGGCCCCCTGCCCTGCGGCTGTCGCCGTGGCGTTGCCCATGCTACCGCCCGGGCCGGTGACAGTGATCGCCGGGCGTAACGTCGAGTTTGGACGCACCGCGGCGGCAAGGGTCTGGCCCGCGGCGAGCGTGAAGGTGTAGCTGTCCGCATCGCCGGGCAGCGCGATCATGGCGCTCTTCGACGAGGTATAGGCAAGGCTGCCGCGCGGTTCGCTCGCGGTGAACGCCGGGAGTGCTCCAACTCCGGCCTGGTCCACGAAGAAGTTCACGACAAAGTCGCCGCCGGCAACGCCATCGCCAGACTCGTTCGGCGGCATGGGAAATACGGATTCGCCGTCGAGGTCATTACCCGCAGGATCCTCGAACCTACCATCCCCGCTGCGGAGCGTGAAGGTGAGGAGATCCTCGGTGACCAGTCCCGTGTATTGGATCGTGAGTGTCGAGGTATTGGCATTGTAGCTGAAGGACGAGGCCTCGGGTCTGCCCGTGAGAGGGCCGCTGAGAAGGAAATCCGTAGCGTCGATGTTTTCAGATTTGAGGCGTTCGCTAAACTGGATGGCAATGGTGAGGTTGCCGGTCGGCACCGAGTCGTTTTCCTGGACAGTAGTCGAGATCACCCGCGGCGCGCGGAGGTCAACGGTGAACTGCGATGTGAAACCTGCAAACGCGGTGCCGTCTGCCGCAAGGATAGCCCCGGCAGCGATGGCAACGTTGCGGACTCCCTCGCCGACCGTGGGCAGGGTGAAGATGACGGTGTCGCCGTCCACGATCCTGAAAGAAGTCGCAGCGACGCCATCCACGGTGAGGTCGCTGGCCTGGAGCGAACTGAGGAGGATGGGTGCACCGAAATTGATCGTGATCTCCGTGGGCGTGACCTTGAGGAAGTCACCGTTTGCCGGTGTGGCAGCCTCGAGCTGGGGAACAGGTGCGGTGCCGGTCGCACCGGTCACAGTGAGGACGTATTCGCCCGTGGTGCGATTGAGACCGCGCACCCGGGCGCGGTAGAGGCCGGTGGCGGTGGCCGTGTGCGAAAGCACGGAGTTTTTTCCGTCGGCAGCACCGTTGTCGTTGCTCGCGAGCAAGGTGTTCTCAGGGCTGTAGAGCTCGATCTGCGGGTCGAGCGGGTTGTTGATGAAATAAGGCGACTGCGGTTCCCCGAAGGGTGTTGTGGTCGCCAGGGCGAGGGTATCGCCCTCATTCACGCGGAAGCTGAACCAGTCGTCTGTGGTTCCCGCTCCATCGCCACCCAGACCGGCGATGAACCTCGGTATGGCAATGCGCATGCGTCTCTTGAATTCAAAGGTAAGCCGGTCATAGACGTCGATCGTCATGGAATTGGTTAAGAGGGCATCGATCGCTGAGATAAAAATCTCGTCAGCGACCACGGCCATACCCTGCACGAGACCCAATGGGAAGTTCTCGGGGGAGGAGGCGAGGAGCGCTCCATCGGAGGGGTCGATGCGGTAGATTTTGTTATCTCTTTGCGAGATGCCGTAAAGGTGGTTGTTGGCATTGTCACCAGCCAATCCCACAAAGTTGGACGCCCTGAACTCTATCGGCGAGTCAATGCTCCGCACCCACTGGCCGGTGGCGATCGAATAGACATCGATCTTGGTACCGTCTGCGACGAAGAGTTCCCCGCGGACATAGGCGAGGCCATAGGGCGCTTCAGTGATGTCAAAGTCTGGTGCGGGGGTATGGATGATCGATCCGAGCTTCTCTCCGGTCAGGGCATTGAGCTTGTGAATGGTTTTCTTTAAAGTAATCTGTTCCGTCGGGTCTGCGGCGTCCCACATGTGTAAGTACCACAAATTTGTGCCGTCATGGGCGAGGTTGACACCGTAGGGAACTGTTACCTCTGGGTGCTGCGGGGCATCGAAGCTTCTGATAATCGCGCCGGTCACCGGGTCCAGCGTGTGGATGCGCGCCCGGGTGGTATCATCCCAATCATTCCAACTTTCCACAGCAAACAATCCGACACCGGGGACGATTGCCCCCGAGGCCGCAGGGTATCCGGTGATTTCCTGAGCCGCGGCGTGGCTGTCATTCTGCTCAAGGTCGGACGCCGCGTTTTTCGTCAGCACGAGCGCGTAGGAACCGGTCGTTCCCATCACCCGGGCATGGTAGGTGCCGGCGGATCCGGCCACATATTTTTCGATAAATTCGGTAACGTTGAACCGGCCGGCCACACTGCGGGCGAGCAGCGCGCCTGTGCCGTCATAGATTTCCAACGCCGAGTCTCCGGAGGTCTTGAGCGTCGCGCTGAGCTTATCTCCGGCACCCAGGGTGAAGCTGAACCAGTCCTCCGGCGTCTCGCCGAGCACGGTCGCCGTGGCCACAGGACCGCCGGGAAGGATGAACGCGGCGTTCAGACTCTGCGAGGCTGCGCGCGAGTCGTTCGCGGGGCCGTCGTGGTTCTCGGCTTCGAGGACGGCGTTGATGACCGGGCGCAGCGTGTAGGTGCCCTTGGATCCTCCTGCACCCCTCACGACGATGGTAAACACACCCGGGGTGGAGATCGGATGGGCTTGGATCACGGCGTCCTGACCGGCGCCTGCGGCAGTTGCGGTGGCGACAACATTATTCGAAGCGTCGCGCAATTCGACCGTCGGCCGCAATCCCGCCGAGGGGTCGGCGAGCACGGTGAGGATTTGTCCCGCATCGAGCGGGATGCCGAAGCCGTCGGTGTCCGTGGCTGTCGTGATGCTGCCTGCTTGGGTGGCGCCGAAAACCATGCTGCCGCGCGGTTCGACCGCCGCGATTTCCGCAGGCAGCTCGACTGTGGCAAGGTCTGGCTCATAGGTGCCGGAGTAAGCAACGTTCGGGTTGCCAAATGTGTCGGTAATGCGCCCGGCGGGGATAGTGAAAGTGAGCGTCCCCTCTTTAACGATGTTCACCAATGCCAGTTCCACAGTGTCGGAGTCCACCACGGTCACGCCGGTCACCGCGCCTTGGCTGAGTCGGAAGTCCGCCGCGTCCACGCTGTCGGGGTCGATCGCCTCGTTGAAATTCAGAGTGAGCGTGGTGAACGGCAGCGAAACGGTGGCCCCATCCGCGGGCAAGGTGGAAGTGACCGTGAGGGCGTCCGCGTCATATCGAAATGTTTCGCTCCATGCATTCAGCTCGAGGTCGTCGAGCAGGCGGTTGACCGCGCCGAAAGCCATCGCCATCGTATACTGACCCTGCGGGCCGACAGGTGTGCTGTTGAAACGAAATGTCACCGTGTCGCTATCCGTGAGGACAAACGAATCGGCGGGGATTCCGTTCACCGTGAAGTCCGAGGCGTCGACCGAGGCGGGCGCGTAGGAGAAACTGAAGTTAACCACGAATTCGACGGGCTGGGAGAACAGGACCGAACCCGGGACGGGCGTGGAGGATTTCACAGCCATGCCAACCGCGGAGAGTGCTTTGAATGCATTGAGACGCCCGCCAGTGGTGCACTTGTCCGCCAAGGCGGGCAAAGGATCGACACTGCCGAGAATGGCGCTTTTGATCTCCGCCGGGGTAAGCTCCGGACTGAAGCTCCACAAGAGAGCAGCCGTGCCGGCGACATGGGGCGTGGCCATCGAGGTGCCGCTGATAGGTGCATAGGCGCCGCCGGGAAAGGTACTGAAAGTTTGTACGCCCGGGGCGGCGAGATCAACGGTCGTCGCACCGAAATTGGAAAAACCGGCCAACTCATCGTTCGGGTCGGTGGCGGCGACGGAAATCACATTCGGGAAGTCATAATTGGTCGGATAGGTGGGGGTGATATCATTGTTCGAGTCAGCATTGCCAGCGGCCGCGATGAAGAGAATCTCTTTCTCGTTGGCCGCGGCGATCGCGTCTGCCAAAGTCTGCGTGTAGGGGCCTCCGCCCCAAGAGTTCGAGGTGATTTTTTTCTGGGCGTCGCCGCCGAGTGTATTTGAGTAAAAAACCGCTTCGACAGCGTCTGAGAGAGCGCCGCCACCGTTGGCACCGAGAAACTTCAGGCCGACCAGCGACACCTCCCAGCAGACGCCGGCGACGCCTAGCCCGTTGTTTCCCACCGCTCCGATCGTCCCCGCGCAGTGGGTCCCGTGGAAGTTGTCGTCCATCGGGTCGTTGTCGTTGTTGACGAAATCCCAACCCCGTAGATCGTCGATGTAGCCATTGCCGTCGTCGTCGAGGCCGTTGGTGCTCTTGTCCAAGCCGTCGGCGTCGAGGCCCGATTCGCCGGGGTTGGTCCACATGTTGGCCGCAAGGTCGGGATGGGGGTAAAAGACCCCCGTGTCGAGCACGGCGACCAAGATGTCGCGGCTGCCGGTGTTGATTTCCCATGCCTCGGGTGCGTCAATGTCGGCGTCCGGCAAGGAACCACTGATCACCATCGTGGCTGTCACTTGGCCCAGAGCCTTCAGCGCATTGCCATTCCTACCCGAAAGGATGAAGGCCGGCGGCCAAGAAGGGTCGGGCGTGCCGAGCGTTGCAACTTCCAATTCTTGTGCCACATTGTTGTAGAATATCACGGCCTTTGCGCCGGCCGCCATGGCGTTTCTCGCCTTCTGCTCAAAGCTGATTTCCCCGCGCAGGATCAGGGCAATATTACCGCGCACGCCTTCGGGGAAATCCCCTTCATACCCGAGTTTACAATCGTAGACTGTGCCCGTCACGCCCGGTTCCGGCGCAACACCCGAGTAACGAAGTGTGAAACCTACCCATTCCAAGCCGCCAGCACTTACCGTGCCAAAGCGTTGAGGGAACAGGCCTTCGTTGTGCATTCCCCAGAGCTGCCGATAGCTTGCGTCGTTCGGCGTGCGCAAGGAGCGGACGATATAGTCCGGTTCAGCATAAGCGGCCGACACCGTGCTGAACTTTTGCAATGCTGCCGGAAGCGCCTCGGTGTCTTCCCCGGGGAAGGCCACAAGGTAAACACCGTCCGCACCGCGGATTTTTTTCCGGATCGTACCGCCTTCGTCGGTGATCGCCGCAATAAACGCTTCCTCGGTCACCTCGGGCGAACGCTTCACCATCAAATGATCGGCCACCATTTCTTTCGAATCGGTCACTTTTTCCGCACCGGCCGTGCGGGTCACCGTCTCCTCAATGCGCACCAGCGGGTATTTGAATTCCGTCCGCAGGATGCGCACGCGCTGCACCTGGGCGCCGGATCCGTCAAGCGGCATCTCGGATTGCGCGACGACCTCGGCGTTGGGGTAGCGGTCCAAGGCGGAACTGCCCGCCTGCGCTGGGGAACCCGGGCTCGGCGAGGCGGGCGATGAAGGATTGGCCAGCGAAGCGCCGACCGGTCCTGTCGAGGGCTTCACGCTGGGAGAAGCAGCAGCGGGCGATGGGGCGGAGGCGGTGGGCGCGGCGGAAGCTGGGGCGGCAGGTGATGGATCAACGGGTGATGACTCGGAGCGCGCAATTCCGGAATCTGGTCCGGAAGCTTTATCGGTTCCCCTAACGAAGAGGAAGATGGCACCAATGGCCGCGAGTAGCAGGAGGAGAACAGCGATTGAGGGGACGCGGAGTTTCATAGGTAGATAAATTGTATGGTTTGAAGTGGAGAGAAATTCAGAGAAGCGATTTAACGCGCTCAGAAAATAATATCAAACCATTTTTTCTTTTAACAAGATTTTTCAGTACTAAACCTTATCCATGCATAGCAAGCCCGACAAACCATCATGGCCAGCAGATTCCAGCCTTGCCTCATTCGATGTCATCGTGGTTGGAGCCGGGATAGGCGGAGTTTCTGCAAGCTTGGCGGCGGCGCGTGCTGGAGCCCGGGTCTTGCTGGTGGAGGCTGACGAAGAGATCGGCGGAACAGGGGTACACTCCCCGGTGGCCTTGGTCTGCGCGTTCCGCGATCACGATGATCGACCGATCAATGCGGGGCTGCACCGGGAGTATTTTCCGACGCTTTATAACAATCCCTCACCACCGGACAGAAACCCGGCGCAAGAGTGGTTCGGCCCCCGACTGGAATGCTACGACCACCGCGAGCTCTTGAAATCGTATCGGCGTCTGATTGATGCCGAGTCAAATCTCACAGTCTGGACGGGCAGCCGAGTATCGGCTGTGCGCCAGACTGATCGCCAGATCGAGGCGGTTCGCTTGGAAGGCGCACATGCAGGCTGGGTCCAAGCACGTGTATGTGTGGACTCGACCGCCGACGGCAATCTCTCCGCCCTGGCCGGGGCCGAGTTTCAACTCGGGAGGGAAAGCGATCGCGCACTGCAACCAGCCACGCTAACCTTTGGGATGACCGATATCAACTTCGGCGGCAAACCGCCCATGACATGGCCGGAGATGGACGCCTTCAATCGCGAATTGACCGAGTATTTACACGCCGCCATCGCGACCGGCGAGGTCCATGTTCTGAAGAAGGAAATTTTCGGTATTCCATATCCCGACGGGCGTGGACTGCAATTCAACACCACCCGAATGCTCGGCGTGGACCCGACACGACCGGAGACGGTGGCCGCCGCCCGCAAGGAAGGAGAACGGCAAGTCAACGAAATCATCGGCGTGCTACGGCGTCATCCGGCATTTGCCGAGGCCAAGTTGGATTTCGTCGGCACCAAACTGGGTGTGCGCGAAGGTCGGCGGATTATGGGTGACTATGTGCTGACGGCTGAGGACTGCCTGCGCCCGGCCCGGTTTGACGACATGGTGGCTGCGTGCGCTTACATGCTTGATATTCACAACCCCACCGGCAGCGGCACACACATGGAACAGATCCCCGCCCCCGGATACTACCACATCCCCTACCGGTGCTTGATTGCGCGCGGCCACACGAATCTCTTGCTTGGTTCTCGCTGCATCAGCGGCACGCACGAGGCCCACTCCAGCTACCGGGTCATGGGTCCGCTCTCGGCGATCGGCCAAGCCGCTGGCGTCGCTGCGGCGCTGACAGCCCAAGGTGCAAAATCCGACGTCCGCGCGATACCGGCCTCTGCAATTCGCTGGGTCCTGCGGGAGCAGGGGCAATTTGTCGAGGGGCTGTGCGAAAAATCGAATAGTCATTGACGCATGGATGGGATAAAAGACCCTCCTTCCTCATCCCGTTGGCCTGCTTAACTGACAACCTTCGCTTGAATTCGCTCGAAAATCTGCAGATGGCAAAGACGGGCACTCAACCGACGATACTGGTCCTTCGCAAGTTCCACACTGGTTGGTGAGATTTGGAAAAATTATGAAGCTCAAAAAAATAGATACCTCGTTTCATGCCCACCATTCACCGATGGGGGCGCACAGTTCACTCACCTGCGGCATGCATGGGGCCAATGGCGGCATGGCCATGGAGAAGGGTCAGCCCGCTGAGGGCGGGGTTTTTGTCGGTTACGAGGATGCCAAAGGCGTGGTGCATTCGTTTCCCTTTCACGGACTCTCCAGCACGGAGCGGGAGCGTTATGTGTCAGGAGCGTCAATGGAGGCCGCCGGCGGTAACGTTGTGAAGGAACGATTGATCCCGAGTCGCTCCATTTCCCGCGACTACCGGTGGGCGACGGATACGTTTTCCGCGGAGGGCCTCACTTGTGAGATGGTGACGCCGTTTTTTCCGCTGCCCGATCCGGACAACTCATCTGCCGCGGAGCAGCGGTTCGCTTGCTGTCCAACGCTCCTTGTTAAGGTCTCCTTCGACAACACCAAGTCCGCGGTGGCCCGCCGGTTTTTCTTTGGCCTCTCTGCGGGAGACACTCGCTGGGCCTGTCATGCGACTGGAAAAGCCAGCATGCTTACCACCCGGGACAGTATGGGCATGGCGACACTTGACGAGGTGGAGACGGTGATCGACTTCACGATCGAGTCGGCCATGCACCGGAATCATGCGACGCCGGATTTCCTGCTGGGAAAAGTGGCGGGATTTGTGGCCAGTGTGCCGCCCCGCTCGCAGAAGTCGATCCTCGTTGCGGTGGGCTTCTTCAAGGAAGGCAATGCCACGTATGGACGGAAGACCCGATACTGGTACAACCGCTATTTCAAGGATCTGCCGGATGTTCTCCGGTATGCCCTCAAAAATGCCGACCGTTACATTGCGGAGGCCCACGCCCGTGATCTGGAACTGGACCAGGCCACGCTGAGCGACGACCAGAAATTTCTCATTGCGCACTCGACACGCAGCTATTGGGGCTCGACGGAGTGGCTGGAGGAAAACGGCAAGCCGAGGTGGGTCGTCAACGAGGGCGAATATCTCATGATGAACACCTTTGATTTGACGGTGGACATGTTGTTCTTCGAGATGCGATTCAATCCCTGGACCGTGCGCAACGTACTGGAGCAATTTGTGCGAGACTACAGTTACCACGACCGGGTGTTTGATCCCGCGCAGCCCGGCAAGTCGTATCCTGGTGGCATCTCCTTCACGCATGACATGGGCGTTATGAACCAGTTCAGTCCGCCGGAGCGGAGTAGTTACGAGACGGCAGGACTCGACCGGGAGTGCTTCTCTTACATGACCTGTGAGCAACTCACCAACTGGGTCTGCTGCGCCGGGGTTTATTATACCCGCACGGAAGATCGGGATTTCCTGCGGCGGCAGCGAAAGGTTCTGGAGGCCTGCTTGGAGAGCCTGCAGATCCGCGACAACCCAGATCCGCGAAAACGCACCGGGATCATGAAATTTGAGAGCAGCAGAACTCAAGGCGGTGGAGAGATCACGACTTACGATTCGCTCGACCACTCGCTCGGCCAAGCGCGTAACAACATTTATCTCGCCTCGAAATGCTGGGCGGCCTACGTGGCACTGGATCACCTCTTCGGCATTCTCGGCCTGGCGGAACGCCAGCACGCGGCCCGTTCATCCGCAGGACTTTGCGCGCGCAGCATCGTGGACGGCTTCGATGAAGCGCGAGGGTTTATTCCGGCCGTGCTCGAGCCCGGCAACGCGAGTGCAATCATTCCCGCTATCGAAGGACTCATCTTCCCACACGAGATGGGTCTCGCGCAGGTGGTATCGCCGAGCGGACCCTATGCCAAACTGATCCACACACTCCGCCAACATCTCGAGAACGTCCTCAAGCCCGGCATCTGCCTCTATCCCGATGGCGGCTGGAAACTTTCCTCCACGGCAGATAACTCGTGGATGAGCAAGATCGCGCTCTGCCAGCACGTGGCCCGAACCATCCTGAAGATCCATAATGCGAAGCGCGACGCGAAGGCCGATGCGGCGCATGTGCGCTGGCAGATCAAAGGCTCCGAGTTCCATGCCTGCTCCGACCAATTCCGCTCCGGTGTGGCACTAGGGAGCAAATACTACCCGCGAATCGTGACCACCATCTTATGGATGGACAAAAAACCGAGTTAAAACCACGAATTCTCAACGATAAGAGCGGGTGACCAATGCCTTATGAAGACGAATCCCCTCTAGTTACAGATGGCTTCGTTTTTAGCTCAAATATTGTTTAAAATGCTCTATCCTTGCCATCCTTGGTTCATTCCACACTGTGCCGCCACTGGCGCTATTCCTAAATAATCCCACACGAAAACCATCCCATGCACAATATGAAAGAACTCGTCCAACGCTTCCCGCAAAATCCCCTGCTGCAACCCGGCGATGTCCGCCCCAGTCGACCCGACATGGTGGTCGAGTGCCTGCTCAACCCCGGCGTATTCCGTTACCAAGGGAAAATCGGCCTGCTCCTGCGCGTCGCTGAACGCCCTCGACCGGAGGAAGGTTGGGTCTGCACGCCGATCCTCGATCCCGACAGCGAAGGCGGCATTCGCATCCTGCGCATTCGCCAAGATGATCCCGGCCTGAAGTTCACCGATCCCCGGATCTTCGAATACAACGGCCGAGGCTATCTCACCACCCTCTCGCATCTGCGGCTCGCGTGGAGCACGGACGGTGTGCATTTTACCGTCGAAGACAAACCCACCCTGCTTGGCACGGGCGACCACGAGTCCTTCGGAATGGAAGATTGCCGGGTGGAATTCATCAACGGTCGCTACTGGCTGACCTACACCGCCGTCTCGGACTTCGGGGTCGGAGTCGGCCTGATCACGACGACCGATTGGAAATCGTATACGCGCCACAGCATCATCTTTCCCCCCCACAACAAAGACTGTGCTTTTTTTCCCGAAAAAGTCGCGGACAAATATTGGGCGTTCCACCGTCCGAGCGGGCTCGGGATCGGAGGAAACTTCATCTGGGTCAGTTCCTCGCCAGACCTGCTCCACTGGGGCGGGCATCAATGCCTCGCCACCACGCGGCCCGGCGAGTGGGACAGCGAGCGCATCGGGGCCGGGGCCGCGCCGATCCTGACAGATCGTGGTTGGCTGGCCATCTATCACGGAGCGGATGCCAACAGCCGGTATTGTCTCGGCGCTTTGCTTTTGGATGCTCAGGACCCGACCCGGGTGCTGGCCCGTTCCCGAGCCCCCATCATGGAACCCCTCGCCGACTACGAACAAACGGGCTTCTTCGGCAACGTTGTATTCACCAACGGACACATTGTCGAAGGTGATGAGGTAACGATCTATTACGGCGCCAGCGATTCGGTCATTTGCGGCGCGAAAGCTTCTCTGGCCACGATCTTGGCGTCGCTGCCCGCGACTTAGCCAACCGAACTGGCACGACTCACGCTGGCATTTTTACCCACCGCGAATCCGCAGAACCCATCAACGCAAAAAAACAGCTCTTTATGGACAAGCAACCAAATCCAGCATCAATTTACCCCGTGAACACCGATACTGACGTCGTCGTGGTCGGTGCAACTCCGGCCGGCATTGCCGCCGCGCTGGCCGCCTCGCGCCATGGCAAATCGGTCATCCTGCTGGACCGCAGCGCGCACCCCGGGGGTCTTCCGGCCAACGGACTGGGTGCCACGGACATTAAAACACGCGGCACGGTGGGCGGCATTTTTCTGGAGTTCACGCGGTTGATTCGTCGCCACTACGAAGAAACCTATGGGCCGGATTCCGAACAACTCAAACTCTGCTCGGACGGTTACCGCTTCGAGCCCTCCGTGGCCGAGGATGTTCTCTGCGGCATGCTGCGGGAGGCGCCGTTGGTTTCACTGCGCACCATGCGCCAGTTCGATTCCAGCCCGGAAAATCTCGATATCGAAAATGGCGCCATCGTCACGATCCGCGTCCTCAACCGGGACACCGGCGCTGTGGAATCCTACCGGGCGAAACGCTTCATCGACGCCACCTACGAAGGGGATCTTGCGGCGGCCGCCGGAGTTCCCTACCGCTTGGGTCGCGAAGGTGCCGAGGAGCATGGCGAACCCATGGCCGGCCGATTTTATGCAGTTTGGTTCGGCGAAGAGGGCTCCGGCGCGCTCTTCGAGCGCCGGGAATCCTGGAAAACCTCGCACAATACCAGGCCCCGCACCGAAGCCGGGTCCACCGGCCAGGCGGACAACGCCATCCAAGCTTACAACTACCGTATGTGCCTGACCTGTGAGGAAGGCGACCGCGTCGAGGTCTCCTGCCCCGCGGACTATCGTCGCGAGGAATACGCGTCCTTGGTGGACGATGTCCAATCGGGTTTTCTCAAAGCATTTCTGCACACACACTTCTGGTGCGATGCCGGAGTGGTCAATCCCACGAGCCTGCCCAATGGCAAAACCGACAGCAACAATCACCATAGCGCCCTGTTGTCGACCGATCTTGCGGAGGAAAACTGGCCCTGGCCGACCTCAGGTTGGGCGTGGAGGGATCGCTTTGCACAACGCCTCCGCGATTACACCCTGGGCTTGATCTGGTTCTGTCAGCACGACCCGGAACTTCCCGAAGCGTTCCGCGAAGCGGCGCGCGCCTGGGGATTGTCGAAGAGCGAGTATGCCGACAACGGGCATTTCCCGCGCCAAGTTTACGTGCGCGAGGGACGCCGCATGGAAGGAACTTTCCTTTTCACTGCCCATGATGCGATCCCCACCAGCCCCGGCGGACGTCCCCCAGTCCATGCCGAAAGCATCACTTCCGCCCATTACGACATCGATTCCCACGCCGTTCGCAAGCGCGAACCCGGTCACGCGGCCCTCGACGGCTTCCTCAGCCATGCCACCCAACCTTACACCGTTCCCTATGGCACGACTGTTCCCCGCAAAGTTTCCAACCTGCTTTTTCCCGTCGCTGTCTCGGCCACCCATTTGGGGTTTGGAACGCTACGCATGGAACCTTGCTGGATGGGCCTTGGCGAAGCCGCCGGAACGTCCGCCGCACTGAGCCTCGATCGCGGGATTTCCGTACAAGACGTCCCTGTGGTGGAACTGCAACGGGCCCTGCTCGAGCAAGGAGCCGTCATTTTCTACGTGCGAGACGTTCCCGCCAGCCACCCCCATGCCGCTGCCGTGCAAATGTTGGGCTTGCGGGGCGCGTTTATAGACTGGGAATTCCAACCCGACGCACCGAGCGACCCGACGACGTTCTCCGGCTGGCTATCCCGTCTCGGCCTCCCGCCGCAGACCTGCGCCTTCAAGGAAGGCGAGTCCCGCGCGGTTGCCATACAACGCATCTACGAAGTCTGGCTCCGGCAGCTCTCGTGAGTTTTGTCATCAACCCATGGCATCATCTTGTGTGCCGCTGGGTATTCTCCGTGGTAGAATTGGTGAATATGTACCAGCGGGATTAGTAGAGTAGGGAGACCCAGACGGGATGAGAGGCGCGAGGGCCATTGACCTCCCGAGGGGCTCTCCCTCATCGAACCGGACGTGCGGATTGCCCGCATCCGGCTCTCGGAGTGCCGTTCTTCGGTTTGCTTCATGAGGTTTGCCATTTGGTGTGCATG
>JBIJCR010000184.1:0-7244 GCA_044344595.1 Terrimicrobiaceae bacterium | reverse complement strand
TTCGAGCGGGAAATAGACATCCTGCGAGCTTTGTTCGTCGCGCCATTTTTGAATGGATTCCTCGTCGCGGACCATGCGGACGCGGGCCTTGTAGCTATCAAAAGCCATGTTGCTGAAGCGCTCGGCGTGCAGTTTTTGAAGTTTGAGCTGGTAATCGTGGAGGTTCGGCGGGCCGAGAAGAACACCGCTGATTCCGCATTGGGCGATGATCGGGAAGGCACCCTTTGGCGGTTCGACTAAAACGCGCTCGAGGCGGTAGAATTTCTCAATCTGTGAGGAGAGAATTCGGGCGGCGGCGTCGCTCTCGTTCAGCCAAAGCGTGCCGTCGGCCACGACCTGAAAAAGTGAAGGCCCCGACTTGCGATGAAACTCGACAAGGTAGCGGGCGGATTTTTCAAGGACCAGGCGGGCCAACTCGAAGAGGGAATAAGTCTTGGCGGTGGATTTGATCTGCTTGAGCAGACCGTCCACACCGCGTGGCTCGGGGACAAATTTGATTTCCCAGCCGTGGAGAAGAATAGGACGCTGAACAGGTTCAATTTCGCGGCGACCACCGCCTTGGCGCTCATCACGGCGGGAGCCGCTGCTTTTTCCGGCAGCGCGCTTGTCACCAAAGGAGCGATTACGCGATTTGTCGGAGTGCTCACCAGATGGTCTGCGTCCGAGGCGGTCGCTTTTTGGCCGTTTGCGGTCCCAGCGGGAGTCTCCTTCGTCGCGGTCGAAGCCCGAGCGCCGATTGACGGATGTGTCATCATCGCTGTGCGCGGAGGAAAGAGAAATTTTGCTGGATGGAGTGGAGTCCTTGACCCATGAAGGCTGAAAGGATTGGAGCAAGTCCATTTCCAAGCCGGACAGGTCGGTGGGATTAGCTGGATTGGTGTTCATAAACCGCCTGAAAAGATCGCAATCTGGATAATGCCCAGAGAGGCCACAAGCTAATTATTTCAAAAGCTCCGTTACAAAATGATTCGCAGGAAATATCAAGCGATACCGGAATCCTTCAACCTTTGTTCGATGTCGCTGAGCTGAAGGGCTTCCACAAGCGCGCCGATATCGCCTTCCAAAAACCGATCGAGCGAGTAGAGCGAAAGTTTGATGCGATGGTCGGTGACGCGATTCTCCGCAAAATTGTATGTGCGGATTTTTTCCTCGCGACCACCACCGCCGATCAGGCCGCGCCGGTGGGCGGAGTATTTTTCCTCCTCCTCGCGGCGTTTGTCCTCAAGGAGCCTGGAGCGCATGATTTTGATCGCGGCCTCCTTGTTCTTCTGCTGGCTGCGTCCATCTTGGCATCGAACGATCCTCCCGGTCGGGATATGCATCACCTGCACGGCGGAGTCGGTGGTGTTCACGCCTTGTCCGCCTGGTCCGCCGGCGCGGCAGACCTCGATACGCAGGTCCTCGGGTTTGATTTCGATATCGACCTCCTCGGCCTCGGGAAGAACGGCGACCGTGGCGGTGGAAGTGTGGATGCGGCCCTGCGCCTCGGTCGCGGGCACGCGCTGCACTCGGTGCACGCCACTCTCGTAGCGGAAACGACGGAAGACGGATGTTCCAGAGATACGGAAAATGACCTCGCGCAGACCGCCCAGATCGGCCGGACTGGATTCGAGTTCCTCGATCTTAAGTCCCAAAGAGTCGGCGTAGCGGCAATACATGCGGTGTAAGTCGGCTGCGAAAAGTGCTGCCTCGGTGCCCCCGGTACCCGCGCGGATTTCAACAATGGCATCACGATCCTCATCCGGCTCGGGAGGCAGTAACGCCACCTGAACAGCACGCTCAAAGAGCGGAATCTCGGGCTCGATGCGATCAATCTCCTCGCGGGCCATGGCAGCCATTTCCTTATCCTCGCTTGCCGCCAACTCGCGGTTTTCCACCAGCTCACGGCGAGCGCGAGTGAGCTTTTCCCAAGATTCGAGAAGATCTTTCGTGGAGCCGTGCTCTCGCAGCACCTCCCTGGCATGCGCAGCATTTTCGAAGAGGCCGGGCGAGGAAATTTCGCGTTCCAGTTCTTCGAAGCGGCGGCGCTTGCGCTCGATGAGAGGTTCAAAGTCCATGATGAAAGAAAAACGGTAAACAGGTCTTGAACCCGTTTACCGTTTTAAGAAAAAGAGAGAGGCTGACTAGGGCTTCTTGACGGCGCGTGCGACGCGAACCGTTCCATAACGCTGCTTGAACTTATCAACACGGCCTGCCGTATCGACAAATTTTTGCTCGCCGGTGAAGAAAGGATGGCAGGCGGCACAGATGCCGAGCTTGATGTTTTGACGCGTGGAGCGTGTATTGTATGTAGCACCGCAAGCGCACACGATCACGGTCTCTTGGTAGTCTGGATGAATTTCTGACTTCATTTTGAAAAAGGAAGTGTATCTTAACGCGGATTCTTGGCGTTGCAACAGGAATCACCGCCATAATGAACATTTTTTTCCACTCAGCACTCGGCATTTTTTTTGGATTTCTCTTTCACGCCTCATCCCAAGAGCCAACACCCACGCCGACTCCAGCCGTTGAACAGGACTATCACCAACTT
The DNA here is from genome assembly GCA_044344595.1 of Terrimicrobiaceae bacterium. Taxonomy (GTDB): domain Bacteria; phylum Verrucomicrobiota; class Verrucomicrobiia; order Chthoniobacterales; family Terrimicrobiaceae; genus UBA967. Next base: position 4,714 of record JBIJCR010000184.1, on the reverse strand, counting down.
CTAGACGAGGTCCGGCAGGGCGGGTTGGAAGAATTCCAGACACGAAAACCCGCCACACCCGAGGAATACCGCGAATACCTACACCTCCTTACTCAGATTGTTGAATCCAATACTCTTGCTAAAGACTGGGGCAGCGCGGTCGATACCCTTCTAAAACAAACCAACGAAATTCGTGAGGCTATCGCGCATTTCGAACCCCCGAAAGTCACTCCTGAGACCGGTCTCGATCTTTACGACAAAGCGCGGCTTAAAGTCTGGCAGGCGGAGGATTGGCTCGAGGCTCTTAACAAAATCCACTCCACCCGGGCAACGCAGGAGACCAGCACCTTTGCGATGCTCAAGGATCAGCAACAAAAACTGGAGTCGCTTCAAGCAGCTGGTGCGGCGGAGTCACCCCGTGACGCTTGGCTCTTACAACTCCAGGAGACACGAGTGCAAGCCATCCTTGCTGAACATACTTTGCGTTCGAACAAGCAAAACTGGCAAGTGGATGTCGACCTTCAGAACGCCCGCATTCAACTGGAGAAACTGAATGCTGCCAGCTTGGAAGGCCGTGTTTCATTTCCAGCGCAAGTGTTGCAAAGCAAGCTCGCGGAAATCCAAAAGCTCGAAAACAAAATCGCAGACTCCGTGGCCAAGGTCGGCCGACAACTCAAAAAAGCCTCTCAGGAAAACCAGCCCGCAGGCGAAAAGGAAGGCCCCTCGCGGCTCGCAACAAGCCTCGAGAACCAACTCGAACTCCTCGAATACCACCGCATTGCCCTCCTCATCACCGGCCAGGTCTGGCAGTCGCGATACGATTTCTGGAATACAAATAACGCCGCATCCATCGAGCAAATATCGCGGTTGCTCGACGAGAAGGCATTGGATGTCCAAGCGTGGCAACCGCTCATCACAGGTCTGCGCGCGAAACTTCAAGACCGCTCGCGCAAAGCCTCCGCAGTGGAGGGGTCGGGGGATGCCTCATCAACTCTTGCTAACGGTGACATCCTCGACAAAGCGTTCCAGCAGGAAGAGGCAAACCTCACCGAGTGGGAAAACAGATTTTCCCGTCTTGTCGAACTGATCAAGCTCACCCGCGCGGAAATAGACGCCCGCCGACAGAGTGTCGGACTCAGCGATAAAATGGACGCCGCCGCCAACTCCCTCACCACGCAGATGCATAATTTCTGGAACACCGAGATTTTCACCCTCAACGACTCGGTCTTCGTCAATGGCCAGGTCGTGCAACGCCCGAGCCCCGTCACCCTTGGCATGTTGCTGATCGCTGTGGCGATTTTGGTGAGCGGCGGGCTCGCCTCTTCGGCATTCAGCCGCTGGCTGCGCGCACGCCTGAGCGCACGGTTTGCATTGGATGCCAACACCGGGGCAATCGTTCAAAAATTCACCCACATTTTGCTTCTGGGAGGCATCTGCCTCATCGCACTCGCGGTTGTAAAAATCCCCTTAACCATCTTCGCCCTTCTTGGCGGCGGCGCAGCGATCGCCGTCGGCTTCGGAACCCAGCAGCTCATGAACAATCTAATCAGCGGGATTATTCTTCTCTTCGAGCGTCCAATCCGCATCGGAGACATCATCGATGTCGAAAGCTACTCCGGCATGGTGACATCAATCGGCACGCGCTGCTGCCAACTGCGCCGAGGCGACGGCGTGGAGATCCTCATCCCCAACAGCGTCATCCTCCAAAGCAAGGTGGTAAACTGGACGCTCTCCGACAACCACGCCAGGCAGGAATTCAGCGTTGCCATCACCCAAGGAGCACCCATTAAAAAAGCCATGGATCTTGTTCACGGCATCGTTTCCACCAATCCCAATGTTCTCGCCTGCCGTGGGATCGATGTCCTGTTTCAAGATTTTGCCAAGGACGCGCTCATCCTCCGCGTTTTATACTGGATCGACAAAACAAACCCTCTCTCCGCTAACCAAGTCCCAAGCGAACTCCGCCTTGCCATCTACGAGACCTTTCAGAACGAGGGCATATTCCTCGCAACCATACAAAAAGACCCTCACCTCGACGCCGCCACCCCGAAGTAGCCCCCTTTTTCCCTCATGCCCGCCGAATCCCTGCGCCGTGAACCAAAAATTTTGACGATCGTCCAAATTTTTGGTCGATCGTCGCGAGGAGGAGTGAAGGAATGCTTTGCAGCGGGCAGTGGATTACCCGTATAAAATAAACCCAATGTCCAAAAAGATCGCGCCGGTTACCCAGTCCGATTTCATCAAAGCCTACCGCCTCATACTGACCTCACGGGTGTTGGAGGAAAAACTCGCGGGCCTCTATCGAGCCGGCATGATCACAGGCGGCGTGTTCCTCGGCCGCGGCCAGGAGGCTCTCAGCGTTTCCGTGGGCATCCAACTCCGACGGGGCGATATTTTTGCCCCGCTCATCCGGGATCAAGCTGGACGCCTCGCATTCGGCGATACGGTTCTCGACACACTTCGCACCTATCTTGGATCCCAGCTCGGCTCCATGCGTGGCCGGGATGGGAACATCCATCGCGGCCGTCCCCGTGATGGCTACTACGCCATGATTAGCCACCTTGGAGCCATGATCCCCAGCGTGGCGGGAGCGCTTCTCGCCCGCCGCCTCAAAGGCGAGCAAGGTGCAGTGGGGGCAACCTGCATCGGCGACGGAGGGACATCCACCGGCGCGTTCCATGAAGGGCTCAACGCCGCCGCTGTAGACAAATTGCCGCTCATCGTGGTTGTTGCGAACAACCAATACGCCTACTCCACGCCGAACTCCCGCCAATACGCCTGTGCCGACCTTCTCGACAAAGCCGCAGGCTATGGAGTCGGCGCGCACAAGGCCGATGGCACAAACCTGATGGATTGCCTCCAGACGCTGCGCAACGCCATTCACGCCGCACGCGAAGGTGGAGGTCCCCAGCTTGTCGTTGCCGACTTGCTGCGCCTCGTGGGCCACGGAGAACATGACGACTTCGCCTATCTCGATCCCAAATTGAAAAAATCAGCCGTCGGTTCAGATTGTGTGCTGCTCGCGGAAAAGCACATCATAGACCAAGGCTGGCACACGGCTGATGAAGTCGCCGCCTGGAGACGTGAGACCGAGTCCGAGGTCAATGCCACGGCCGACCGCGTCCGCCGCGAACCCTTGCCGGACCCGAGCGAGGACGACTGGGCTGCTCTCTCCAGGCCTGAATATCGGGAACAATACGCCGCCTCATGATCACCTATCTCGAAGCCATCCGCCTCGCCCAACAACAAGCCCTTGCGACCGACCCGCGCGTTTTTCTCTATGGGCAGGACATCGGCAGTTTCGGGGGCGCATTCAAGGCTACAAAAAATCTTTCCGCCGAATTCCCCGGACGTGTGCTGGACGCACCGCTGAGCGAGGACGCCATCGTGGGCATGGCGATCGGTGCCGCCATTGAAGGCGCCCGGCCGATTGTCGAAATGCAGTTCGCCGACTTCTCGACCTGCGGCCTCAACCAGATCGTCAACCACGCTGCCACACTTTTCTACCGCACCAGCGTTCCCTGCCCGATTGTGGTGCGCCTCCCCTCTGGCGGCACATCCGGTGGCGGTCCGTTTCATAGCCAGAGCCTGGAAGCCATCTACGCCCACTGGCCTGGTTTGGTGGTCGTCACACCCGCGACTGTCGAGGATGCCTACACGATGTTGCTCGAAGCTGTGAATATCGACGACCCGGTTATTTTCTGTGAGCACAAATTTCTCTATTACCATCTCAAAGCAGATTCCCTCCCCGAGACCGCCCTGCCGATTGGCAAGGCGCGTATTGCGCGGGCCGGACGTGATGCCACCATCGTGACCCATGGCGCCATGCTCCACGAATCCCTTGCCGCCGCGCAGGACCTTCTGGAGGACGGATACGAAATCGAAGTCGTCGATCTGCGCAGCGTGAAGCCGCTGGATACAGATACGATTCTTGCATCCGTCGCCCGCACCGGCCGCCTTCTCTGCGTGAGCGAGGAGTGGCCTTGGGGCGGAGTCACCGCCGAGGTCCTCGCCCGCGTTGCGACTGAGGGATTCGGTCTCTTGGACGCCGCGCCCATGCGTATCAACGCCAAAGACACGCCCGTTCCCTACCATCCTGACCTTTGGGCAGCTCACCGCCCCACCGCATCCACCATTGCCGCCGCAGCCCGGCGACTTCTTCACATCTGACTATGGCTCTCGTTCCCATTAAAATGCCCCAACTCGGTGAATCCATCGCCGAGGCGACCATTGTTCGTATCCTTTTCCAAGAAGGCGACAGCGTCCATGCGGATGCCGATCTCATCGAAGTCGAAACCAACAAGGCCATGATGGCCGTCACCGCGCCCTGCTCGGGAGTCGTCACGGAAATCCTCGCTGAAAATGGAACCAGCTACCCCGTGGGAGCCATTCTCGGCCAGATCGAAGTCAGTGCCGAGGAAGCCAAGCGCCTCGGCCTGGACGAACCTGAAAAACCCTCGCGCAAGCCAGCCAAGAAGCGCTCCGACACACCACCCGCTCCGCAAAAAGTCGAGCCAACCGTGCCCGGCGGACTCCCTGTTCCCGCCCATGCCGGCGGAGTAACTTATCTCTCGCCCCGTATGAAAGCCCGCATGTCCGAGCTCGGCCTCCGAGCATCCGATCTCGCAGGCATCGCCGGCAGCGGCGCCGGTGGACGCGTCACCATCGAGGACCTCGAACGCTTCATGGGAAGCATCGAGAGCAACAAAATCACTCCCGCCTCCCCCATGCGCAA
>JBIJCR010000002.1:0-76894 GCA_044344595.1 Terrimicrobiaceae bacterium | reverse complement strand
AACTCAGCCAGATGGATTCGCGGCAGATTTTTAATATCATCAAAAATGAGCAACCGCAGACCATCGCGTTCATCCTTTCCTACCTCGATGGACGGCAGGTCTCCCAGATCATCCCACTCTTTTCACCCGAAGCCCGCGAGGAAATCGTGGAGCGCCTAGGAACGATGGATTCCATTTCCAGCGAACTCATCAACAAGGTTCTCCGCAGTCTTGGCAAGCACCTATCTACCGGTCCGCAGCAATACAGCATGCACAAGCGCGGCGGGGCGCAGGCAGCAGCGCAACTCCTAAAGTCCCTCGACAAGGAACTCAGCAAAAACCTGCTCGGCCGCATCGAGGAGCGAAATGCCGAGCTGGGTGAAGCAATCCGCAAGCGGCTTTTCAATTTCGAAGATATTTCCACGCTCACCCAACGCGACGTGCAGCGCCTGCTTCGCGATGTGGAAACACAGGAACTCGCCGTTGCGATGAAAAATGCATCCGAGGCTGTAAAACGCGTGTTCTTCGGCGCCATGTCGAAACGAGCTTCAGAATCACTCAAGGAAGAAATCGAAATCCAGGGCCCCGTCCGCAATAAGGATGTTGAGGCAGCCCAGGACCGCATCATCGCCCAGATCATGCAACTCTCCGAGGCTGGAGAGATTGATATCTCCCAGGAGGACTCCAGTGAATCCGCAGTCTAGAGCTATAGACTTTACCGCCGTGCCGGTGACCATCACCATCATGCAGGGGGTTCTCCCTGCGATGGAAGACCCAATCGATACCCGCGTGAACCTCGAGGAGCATAAAGCCGCTTGTCAGGATGCATACAACAGGGGCTTCCAGGAAGCCACCGATGCTCTGACAAACCAAATCGCAGAGCAACGCGCTGAGGTAGCACAGTTACAGGATGGCATTTTCAAAAATCTTGCGGCACAATCGCAAACTCTCACCCATGAGGTTTCCCAGATTTTGCCGGATCTCATTCTTGAGATAACCCACCGCGTGCTGGCGGGCTTCAAACCCGATACCGAGACCGTTCGCAACTCCATCTCCGAAACCCTCGCCGAGGTAGCACCGGGCTCAACCGATGTGGAGATTCGCCTCCACCCTCAAGACCTCGCCTTGGTGCAGGGAGTCGATAGGGAGCTTGAGCAGAGATACCCGGGTATCAAATTAACCCCAGACCCCGAACTCACCCCTGGCGACTGCGTCGCCAAGAGCCGGTTTGGAATGATTGATGCCCGGGTTCTTACAAAACTTCAAAACGTGGCACGGTCACTGAAATGAACCAAGAATCGCCCATTTTGCCTGCGCTGATGCACAATCTGCGCTGCCGCATTGAATCAACCACTCCGCTGGTGAGAATGGGCGAGGTCGTGCAAGTTACGGGACTCGTTATCGAATCCGTCGGACCGAATGTTTCCCTTGGTGACATCTGCGAAATTCGCTCCCCACGCCTCAACAGCCTGCAAGCCGAGGTGGTAGGCTTCCGGGACCACCGCGTTCTTCTCATGCCACTGGGCGAGATGCAGGAAATCCATGCAGGCTGTGAAGTCGCTGCCACGGGTCGCGCCGCAGGCATCAATGTCAGCGATGCACTTATCGGCCGCATCATTGACGGCATTGGCCGTCCCATCGATGGCAAAGGCGTACTTCCCGGCGGCACACTCCGCACGCTCCACTGCCAACCACCCAACCCTCTCACCCGCCAGCGTATTCTAAAGCCCTTCCAAACAGGTGTCAAATCCCTCGATCTCTTTACTCCTGTAGGCTGTGGTCAGCGCTTGGGCATTTTCGCTGGCTCGGGAGTCGGTAAATCCACCCTCCTTGGTATGATTGCCCGTGGAGCTGAGTCGGATATCAATGTCATCGCCCTCATCGGTGAGCGTGGGCGTGAACTCCGTGAGTTCATCGAAAAGGATCTCGGCCCAGAGGGTATGGCACGCTCGATCATAGTCGTCTCGACCTCTGATCAACCTGCCCTCATCCGCCGCCGCGCCGCCCATATTGCCACAGCCATCGCCGAGCATTTCCGCGACGAGGGCAAAAAAGTCCTCTTCATGATGGATTCCGTGACGCGCTACGCCATGGCTCAACGCGAAATCGGCCTCGCCGTTGGAGAACCTCCTACCAGCCGTGGCTACACACCATCAGTTTTTTCAGTCCTGCCCCGCTTGCTCGAACGCACCGGTAATTCTGAGCATGGTTCGATCACAGCCCTTTACACCGTGCTTGTGGATGGCGACGACATGAACGAACCTATCGCCGATGCCGTTCGAGGCATCCTCGACGGCCATGTCGTTCTCAGCCGGGCCCTTGCCACTGCCAATCACTTTCCTGCGGTGGATGTCCTAGAGAGCGTCAGTCGTGTGACGCTCGAAATCTGCTCAAAAGAAGAACTGCAATACATCGGCACAGCTCGTGACCTCTTAGCGGCGTACCGCAAAAACGAAGATGTCATCACCATCGGTGCCTACACGAAGGGCAGCAATGCCCATGTCGATCTTGCCATCGAGAAAACCCCGCTCCTGCGCAACCTCCTTCGCCAACCCATTGAAGACAAATGGACAAGGGATAAAAGTTTCAACGAACTCGCGAAAATCGTCGCATGAACCGGAAAAAATACAGTCTCCAGACCGTGCTAGATCTCCGCGAGAAGGCCAAACACAAGGCCTCGGAAATCTTTGCCGCCGCCGTGCGCGACCGCGATCTAGCCGCCGCCCGTGTCGCTGAAGCCGCCACCCGCTTGGAGGAACTCACCCGTATGATCAGCGGAGAGCGTTTCCCCGCCTGGGTGCGTGAACAAGGCTGGAACGCCCTCAACGCCCAACGCGACCTCCTCCGCACACTGCAAAACCGTCTCGCGCAGGAGGAGCAAAAAGTCGACACCAAGCGTGAGCTCCTGATCTCTGCCGACCGCGACCACCAACTCATTCTAAAGCTTCGTGAAAAATGGCTTACCAATATCCAACTCGAAGCCACGCGCGCCGAAGAAAAACAACTTGAAGATTTTGTAACAGCAACCCGCTTTCTCCAAAACGCCATCCCATAAATGAACGCCAACACGCCAACACTCAATCCGTTCTCCGAAGCCGACCAGAAAACCCCTTCCAGCTGGGGGCTCATCCTTCTCGCTGTGATACTCGGCACAGCCACTGCCGCAGGCGTCCTCCTGCTCAAATGGCCATCCGTAACCACCCTGCCTCCAGAACCTCCAGCTACGAGGACAAAAATCAAATCCCAATCCAAGGACTGGGATTTCTACACAGCAGAAATCGATAACCTCCTCCAAGAACTCCAAAAGCAGCGCACCGCTTACGAAATCAAGACCAAAGACCTCGCTGCCGTTGAGATGCGTATCGAAGCCGAGAAGCAGGAACTTCTTCGTATTCGCAACGAGATTCAAAAGATGCGCGACGACCTCACCACACAGACCACAGAACTCCTCAGCAACGAGAAATCCAATGTCCGCAATCTTGCCCGCACGTACGCCAGCATGAAGCCTGCCGAGGCAGTAGCCATCCTCTCGGAAATGTCTGATGCCAGCATCGTGAAACTCCTCGCCACCATGAAGGCCGACATCGTCGCAAAAATTCTCGGTGAAATGGCCAAAACCAAAGATCCTTCTGCCCAAGCCGACTCTAAAACGACCCTAGCTAATCGCGCTGCCGCCATCAGCGACCAACTTCGACTCTTCAAAAACGAGACAACCCAAGCAACACAATGACCTCCCCGCTTCCAGCGCAAAATTCAAAACCCGCTCACGGAGATTCAAAGAACTCGCTCCAAGGCTTGCTGAATTTTTGTGCGCCCCCCAAAAACTCTGAAATACCATCATTCGAAAGCTTAATAAGCCAAAACGACCAGCGACAAGACCGCCAAGACGAACTGGAAGAAATCGAAGCCGCAAAAAAGCGCAAAAAGGCACAAGAAGCCGCAGCAATTGCAGCGCAAGCCGCAAATAGTGGAAATATACACACCGAAGCCTGCCTTGATCTAACGCAAGATCCACTTCAGTTGCAAAAAGGTGCATCGTCTCAATTAATGGCGCAGGATCATATCTCGAGCATGCTGCTCGATTCACAGCGGCAAGCGGATACTTCAAAAACTTTTGAAAATTCCATCGTCTTGGAAAGCGATCTAGCAAATTTGACAAAAGATTTGCCAAAAATAGAATCCATCGAGCTGCAAACGCCGAATAAAGAAGAAGCCACTCCAGCCCTAGAAAACTCTAACGCCAAAAGCACCTTAGATCAAGAGAAGGAAGCCAAGGAAACAGCTGTTTTTGCTCTTGAAGATTCCAACGATACCTCGAGTGGCATGAAACCTGCTGCGATTCAAAGTGACATGGTTTCGCTTACCACATTCGAAGATATGCAGGCTTCCTCTGCCCCGGCAGCAGTCAGCGAACCCTCCATTACTTCGGCTAATCGATTATCCACCATGGTAGTTCTTTCGGAGCGCACCACCATTCCCTCTATAGAAAATACAGGTTCCGGAGCGGAAAATTGGTCGGGTAATTTTTCTACAGGAAACCCCGCCTTAATTCCGATCGGCGGAAATAGTGCCCTTCAAAAAAGTGCTGCACTCCAAGCCTCCTCGCTTTTTAGGTCGCTAGCTCCTGAAATTGAAAAATTTCAACAAACAAGCCAGTCTCAAGTCCAACTGGAATTACCTGTTGGCGACAACGAATCCGTGAAAATACGGCTCAGCCTGCGCGCGGGCGAGATTCGCTCAACTTTCATCACCGAGTCCCCGGAACTTCGTGAAGCCCTTCAAAAAGCTTGGCCGGATTTCACAGCCACCCATCGCGCGCAAGGCGTCCGCTTCGGCGAATCCCAATTTCAAGACTCTTTTGCACGCAATCAAGACGCCGCATCCGAACAAGGTCGCCAACGCCAGCATCAGCCAGACTCCTCCAACTTTCCAACTTCACCAAACCAGAGCGCGAACAAAAATCGCCATCCTGCATTCATCCCAGCCTCCACACCCATAAGCACCACAGCAGGTTCAGTGAATCTCTGGGCATAAAATTTCAAGCCATGACAATCTCACCCATTACACCCCCCACCCCATCCACTCCCGCCAAAGACCCAATCACAGGCTTGGCGATGCAAAGCAGTGCTGGAAAACAAATGCTGGGAGCAGATGATTTTATGAAGTTGCTTACAACGCAGCTAACCTCGCAAGATCCGATGAATCCGATGAAGGATACGGAATTCATCTCGCAGATGGCAAACTTCACCTCCTTGGAGCAGATGCGAACACTAGCCAAGTCATTTGAATCTTTTACAAGCGATCAAAAAATGTCTGCAGCACCCGCATTTTTAGGTAGAAATGTGACCGTCAAAAACGCGAGTGGAGACATTACAGGTATTGTGGAAGCGATCACACTACAGAACGGAAAACCTGCGATCACTATCAACGGCAAGTCCTACGATACAAACCTTATCACAGGAATTACAATGCCGCCACCTGCAACGACGCCAATTACTTCTACAGATACTTCCGCCGTTGCCCAAAATCCTCAATCCTAATTCAAACCCAATCATCTTATGGCACTCCTCAACTCCTTCAACAGCGGCGTCTCTGCGGTTAAGACATTCAGCAAAAGCCTTGAAGTCATCGGCGACAATATAGCCAATGTGAACTCAACAGGTTTCAAAGGTTCTCGCGTTACGAATCAGGACAGCTTCAGCGAGACACTCAATCGATCCGCCCCAGCGAACGGCGATATTCCTGGAGCAAATACGATGCAAATTGGCCAAGGGACAAGCGTTGCGAGCGTTAGCCAGCGTTTTACACAAGGCGTTCTGAGCACGACCGGGGGACCGGCGGATTTAGGTATTTCGGGTAAAGGGTTTTTTAAAGTTCAAGATCCTGAAACACAAAATTTTTATTATACTAGAGCTGGTGATTTTCGCCTTGATGATAACGGCAACCTTTTGACAAACAACGGAATGAATGTCATGATGGGGACTGGAGCAGTCGTTATCCCTCCAAGCGAAGGAGCGAATCCTCTCCAATCCTACAAGATCGATAAGAATGGTCAAATCTCGGCATATTATGCCAACGCCACAACCGCTACACCAATTGGCCAAATCCTCTTAACCTCCTTCGCGAATCCTAACGCTTTAGAACGGATTTCTGGGAACCTCCTCACCAATCCAGGTGGAGAAGCAGGTGGTGCTGGAGCAGCAGGAGCCACTGAAGCCACAGCAGCCAACGCTACGCTTTTTGGTGACATCATCCAAGGCACATTGGAACTTTCGAATGTAGACTTGACCCAACAGTTTTCCGACCTCATCGTCGCCCAGCGCGCTTTTCAGGCGGGTTCGCGTGTGATTACTGTTTCTGACTCCGTGATGGAAGAAATCGTTAATCTCAAGCGCTAAGCATTTCATTTAAAAAAACAAAACAAAAATTATGCCAGCCAACGAATCAGATACACCCAACCAAAACCTTGCCGCCACGAAGAAATCCGGAAACCCCTTAATGCCTTTGATCGCCGTTGTAATACTAGTTCCAGCATTGGTTTACGGCGTTATGGATTTTGTCATCCTTCCCAAACTCAAAGCGGCAGCAGGCACTGCCAAGCAGGCGGATGACCATAGCTCCAAGACTTCGAAAACTGTTTCAGCACTTGGCGAACACACTGCAGATTTTGGCGGACTCGTCGTGAATCTCTCTGGAACGGGAAGCTCACGCTATCTACGAACAAATTTCAAGGTGGCGAGTGCGGATAGCAAAATCGGAGACATCATGAAAGAAAATGAATCCCCGCTGCGGGATGCGGCGATTACAATTCTTTCTTCCCAAGCGCCATCCGCACTGGACAATCCCGGAGGACGTGAGGCTGTGCGCAAGCAACTAATTACTAAATTTAACAGCCTGCTCGGTGCAGAAGTTATCGAGCAGATTTATTTTTCCGAGTTCGTTATTCAATAATGGCGCGATTTCAACCGCGCTTGCAACCATAATCCTGATATGGCCGGAACTCTTAACCAATCCGATATCGATAGGCTCGTTGCAGAGGCTTCACAGTCCTCTGCCCCATCGATTTACCGCTTCGATGGCTCGCGTTTTCCAATAGCGCATCAGGTCCAAGCGAAGGCCTTTGACTTCCGCACGCCAATCCACTTGGCGGAAGCGGAGATTCGCCGAATCCGCACGATCCATGCCGGCTTTATATCAACGATTTCCGCACGTTTTTCTTCACTGTTGCGCGCAGACATGAGTCTGAAGCTAGCAAAGCTCACAACGATGCCTTACGGGAAGTTTGCGGAGTCGATGAAAAACCCGACCCACATTTCCTTATTTAAAGTCGATCAGCTTCCCGGTATCGGAATTCTGGAGATTCATCCACGCTTGGCTATCAGCATGACAAACCGTATGCTTGGCGGCCGTGGCAGCACTTCGGACGAGGAACGCTACCTTACCGAAATCGAAATTGCGCTCTTGGAGGAAATCGTTGATATTATTGTGAATGAATGGTGCCGCCAGTGGAAAGACGAGCGCCAATATAGCGGTCGCCAAATCGGTCATGAAAATAACCCCCGTTTCCTGCAAGCCTGCTCCAATGATACCGTGATGCTCGCTCTCACGATCGAAGCTCTGGCAGGCGACAGCGTCGAACTCATCCAAATCGGCATTCCCTACAACATGCTCGAACCGATCGTGAAGAACATACATAGCCGCCGCTCACGCGACCTTCAGCTTCAGCCCGACATCAAGCCCCAGCAGTGGCGCAGTTCCTACAACCAAATTTCCGTGCCCCTCATCGCCGACTGGGAAGTGCCAGGCGTGGATGTGAGCGACGTCCTCCGCCTTCGAGTCGGAGATGTGCTGGAAATGCCCAAGACAACTCTCAACAACACGCGCATCCGTATAGCCAATGCCCCACGCTTCAGCGCGCAAGCCGGCTGCGAAAACGGTCACGTCGCCGTTCAAATCACTTCCGAAATCCAAACTGCCCAAAAACAATGAGCTCCATCAACGACGCCAAAAACCTCTCAGTTATCCTCGATGTCAAAGTCGACCTCACCGTCCGCATCGGCTCCTGCATGTTACCCATGCGAGATGTCGTGGAACTCGGAGAAGGCACTGTGCTCCAACTCGACCAACTTGCGAGCGAACCAGTCGGACTCTACGTAAACGACAAGCTCATAGCCCGCGGTGAAGTCGTCGTTGTGGAAGAGAACTTCGGCATCAAAATCACCCAGATCGTCGGAGACGCGGCGTGAGGAATCTTGCGTGGAGGCTCGCTCTCGTGGCGCTCCTCGCATGCCTCCATATTCCACTGCTCCAAGCCTCTGGGGAGCGGTCAAACGGGGCTGCGACTGAAAGCATCCCGCCACCTGCGGCCGGGCTCGATGACACTGCCAATGCGGCAAGCGTTGATTCGAAAAACACTTCGGATTTCACTCACCCTCCAAATACCCCAGCGGAAAAGAAGGTCATCGCACCCGCAGCGCCGGGACTGGATGAATTTGGCCGCTTGCTAGGTTACATCACCCTTCTGGCCGCACTGGCTGGTGCGGCGATTTACCTAATTAAATTCGGCATACCTCAGTACCGCAACAGCTCCAAGGAGGAACGAAAACTTCAGATACTCGAGATGCGTCCACTCGGGAATCGCCAGTTTCTTGTCGTTGTGGGCTATGAGGACACTCGCATGCTCCTCGGCGTCACTCCAGGCAAGATCGATTATCTTTGCCCATTGGATTCACCTTCCTCGTCCGACCGTGATTTCAGCCGCTTGGTTGACAATGCGGAAAACAAAAGATCCACACCATGAAGTTGTTTCCATACTCCAGACTTGCCACGCTGCTTGTTGCATGTCTCCTCGGCTTCCTTGCCACGCCTGCCAGTGCCCAGACACCCGGCCCTACACCATTTTCGGCCCTGCCGAGCGCCCCCGCTGCACCAGTAGCTCCTAAGGCTCCAACAGCTCCGAACGCCCCTCAGCCTCCCTCCATTTCGAGTCCAGGAACGCCCTTGGTAAATCTCCAGATCGGAAACGGTAATGACCGCCAAAATCTCAGCACGGCCATACAAATCGTGATCGTGATGACCCTGCTCACCCTGGCGCCATCGCTGATCATGCTCATGACCAGCTTCACCCGCATCGTGATTGTTCTGGGTTTTGTCCGCACGGCGCTAGGTGTTCCGAGCGCTCCGGCCAATCAGCTTCTAATTGGCATCTCAATGTTTATCACCTTTTTCATAATGGCCCCAGTCTGGCAACAAATTCAGGAACAGGCCATAAATCCCTACATGAACGAGCAAATCGGCTCGAACGAGGCGATGGACCGCGCCGTCGAGCCAATCCGGAATTTCATGCTGCGCCAAACCCGCCCCGGTGAAATCGATTTCTTTCTGGATCTTGCAGGCATGGGCCGCACAGACCTGAAAGACCTCCCGATGCGCGTGGTGCTCCCGGCATTTGTCATTAGCGAACTCCGAACCGCATTCCAAATGGGATTCCTCATTTTTATTCCATTTTTAGTGATTGACTTCCTTGTAGCTTCTACTCTTATGTCTATGGGAATGATGATGATGCCGCCCACAATGGTGGCCCTTCCCTTGAAACTTCTGCTCTTTGTGCTCGTGGATGGTTGGCAGCTGGTGATTCGTTCTCTGGTTCAAAGTTTTACCTCATGAATCAAGAGACTGCCATTGAAATGCTCCGCTCGCTCATCACGGTGTCCCTGCTCGTGACGACTCCTATCATCTTGGCAGCGGTCATCGTGGGCGTGGTGATCAGCCTATTTCAAGCCGTGACCAGTATTCAAGAACCCACGCTGAGCTTCGCTCCAAAGCTGATCGCAATAGGTGCAATCATCGTCATCGGAGCCCCTTGGATGCTTCGCCAACTGATGCAGTTTACGGTATTTTTCATCAATAAAATCCCGGAAATGACGAGATGATCACGATCCACATCGAGGATATCTACCCCGGATTGCTGATTTTTCTCAGAGCCACCGGACTTTTTCTGATCCTACCTGTTTTTTCAGGAAGTATGATTCCTTCCACTGTACGCATTGCCATGGCGGCAATACTTGCCTACTTGCTTGCCCCGATTTTCGGTGATTTCGGAGGAGTGCCCGGACATTGGTTTATAGTGGTGATGCAAGTCATCCATGAAATCCTTACCGGTTTACTCATGGGATTTGCGGTGCGATTCCTGCTCTACGCTTTAGAAATGGCAGGTGAAATCATAGCTGTGCAGATTGGACTCTCGATGAGCACGAATATCGATCCGATCACACGCACCTCCGCGACTCCACCAAACACGATGCTTTTTTCCTTGGGAACCGTGCTTTTTCTCGTTACCGGTGCTTATCAATTCTGCCTTCTCGCTTTTGCCCGCAGCTTTGAAGTCTTCCCTCCCAGCGCGATTTTTGCCCCCCAATCCCTCGACACCGTGATCGCCGTCAGCGGCAGAATTTTTCTACTCGCCGTTCAAATCTCAGCACCTCTGCTTGCAATCAGCTTTCTGGTGAACATGGCCTTTTCCGTGCTTGGTCGCGCCGCGCCGAGCTTGAATGTCTTCATGCTCAGCTTTCCCGTTCAAATTCTGGCCGGCCTCACAGTGTTTTCCATGACGCTCGGACTTACCATTCAATATATCCTCCGTGATATGCAACACCTGCCGGAGTTAATGCTCCAATTTCTGAGGTAATGCTGCGATGGCAAACGAAAACGACAACGCAACAGAGAAACCAACAGAGAAAAAGCTGTCGGAGGCCCATAACAAGGGGCAATTTGCTCAGGCTCCAGAGATACAGGTCGTTTTTGGCCTTATTGCAGCCTACTTCGTTTTTCTTTTCACACTGGACAGCCAGTCCCGCTACCTGACCGAAATGGTCGCCAGTATCCTCGGCAATCTCGAAAAATATCAGATCAACAGCGATTTCATTCCTAGCTGGGTAGGCATGGCATTTATGACCCTTTTCGGCCTAATGGCTCCGATGCTCCTTGCCACAACGGTAGCCAGCATCCTTGCCGGCGGCCTCCAGACTCATTTCAAAGCAACCCCGGAGGTGGTGGGCTTCAAATTTGAAAAGCTCAATCCGGTTACAGGATTCCAGCGCGTCTTCAGCAAGCAGGGCATCGTGAAACTCTTTGTGGAATCGGGAAAATGTCTCGTCGTAGGAGTCCTCATCTATGGCAGCGTCAAGGAAATCCTTGCCGACCCGATCTTCTTCACCCCCGTTCCTGTTTTCCGCATCGGGAGCTTCATCTACGACTCCACGCTTGCCCTTTTCTTCCGCCTTGCCCTGGCCATGGGCGGCCTCGCCCTTCTGCACTACATCTTTCAACTCAAAAAAACCGAAAAGGATCTCATGATGACTAAGCAAGAGATCAAAGACGAGCAACGCCAAGCCATGGGCGACCCAAATGTCAAAATGGCCCAACGGGCCATGGCCCGCCGCTTGATGCAAAAACAAATGCTCGCCGATGTTCCGAATGCCGATGTGATCGTCACAAATCCGACGCACTATGCGGTGGCTCTAAAATACGAGCGCGGCGTCGATGCCGCTCCAGTCGTTCTGGCCAAAGGCCAAAACATATTTGCCCAACGCATCAAGACCATCGGATCGAAACACGAAGTCCCGACGGTTGAAAACAAACCGGTCGCCCGTGCGCTTTACAAATTCGGTCAGGTTGGCAAACCCATTCCCGCCCAACTTTACCAAGCCATCGCGGAAATTTTGGGTTATGTTTACCGTACGCACCGCTACTACTTCTACCAACTCAAATCCCGCCGTCTGAAATCCTGATCCTCCCGCCACATGGCCACCGCTAACGCCCAAACCTCAAAATTCAAGTGGAGCGACCTGCTCAAACAGACAGACCTGATCTTCACTCTCGGCCTCTTCGGCATCATCCTCCTGCTGGTGGTCCCCGTTCCAACGTGGGCACTTGATTTTTTACTATCCGTTAATATTGGCATCTCCCTGATGATCCTGCTTGTGATCATCTATGTGAAGGATCCTCCCGAGTTCTCAGCCTTCCCCACCATCCTCCTCGCCGTCACCCTAATGCGACTAGCGCTGAACATAGCCTCCACACGACTCATCCTGCTTGACGGCTTCGCCGGAAATGTCATCGAAGCCTTTGGCCACGTGCTCATACAAGGCAATTACATCGTCGGAGCCGTCGTTTTCATCATTCTCGTCATCATTAACTTCGTCGTCATCACCAAGGGCGCGGGCCGTATTGCCGAGGTCGCCGCACGATTCACCTTAGATGCTATGCCAGGTAAACAGATGGCTATCGATGCCGAACTCAACGCCGGCATCATCGACGAACTCACCGCCACATCCCGCCGACTCAAAGTCCAAAAAGAAGCCGACTTCTACGGCGCGATGGATGGTGCCAGCAAGTTCGTGCGAGGCGATGCCGTGGCCGGCATCCTCATCACCTTCATTAACGTCATCGGCGGATTCGGCATCGGCATGCTCCAAAAGGGAATGCCCATCGACCAAGCCCTCCAAAAATACACACTCCTTTCAATTGGAGACGGTCTTGTCTCCCAAGTTCCTGCACTCGTCATCTCCGTTGCCGCCGGATTGCTAGTGACTCGCGCCCAAGGCGAAAACAGCCTCGGCACCCAAATCGGCAAACAACTCGGAGCCTACCCTCGCGCTGTCGGCATCGCCGCCGGTCTCATCGCCGCTCTCGCATTCGCGCCTGGCATGCCTGCCACTCCTTTCCTTCTGCTCGGCGGCATTACAGGCTTCGTGGCCTACATGCTGAAAAAACAATCTAAAACCGCACTCGCAATCGGTGCTAAAGGCAGCGCCCTCGCACTTCCAGCGCCTGGGGTAGGAAACACCAACCAAGGAGGTGCAACAAGCTCTCAAGGATTCCCCGCCAATACCGGTCCAGAGGATCTCCACAAGCTTATCGAAGCCGATGTTCTCTCCATCGAGGTGGGCTATGGTCTCCTCCGCCTCGCCGATAAAACACAAGGAGGCGACCTCCTCGATCGCATCACCGGCGTTCGTAAAGGCTTTGCCCGGGATAACGGCATGGTGATTCCGCCGATCGCAATCCGCGACAGTCTGGAACTCGAGCCGAACGAATACAACTTCCTCCTCCGGGGCAAATCCTTTGCCCGCGCCTCGGTTATTCCAAACCGATGGCTCGCCATGAATGTCTCCAGCAGCATGGTCACCCTCAAAGGCATTCCCACACGCGAACCCGTTTTCGGCATCGAAGCAGTATGGATCTCAGAAGAGGAAAAACGCACCGCCGAAATCAATGGCTACAGCGTCGTGGATGCCACATCCGTGATGATCACCCACCTCTCCGAAACCCTCAAACAAGTCTCCCACCTCATCCTTACGCGCCAGGAAGTCCAGTCCCTCATCGACCGCGTTAAGGAGTCCAACCCCGCCCTCATCGCTGAGCTACTCCCCGACCTTGTCAACCTCGGCATCATCCAGCGCGTCTTGCAAAACCTACTTCGCGAGGGCGTACCGATCAAAAACCTGCCGCTCATTCTAGAGACGCTCGCCGACTATGCACCGGTTACAAAAAACCCCGATGAACTCTCCGAACAGGTCCGCCGCCGCCTCGGCACCTACTTCATCAGCCAATACGAATCCGAGCCCGGTCTCATCAAGTGCATCACCATCGATCCTCGCCTAGAACAAAACCTGATGACTCGCATCCAGCGCTCCCATTTCGAGACCACTCTCGCACTCGACCCAAACACCGCTCAATACCTCCTCCGGGAGCTAACCATCCGTTCAAACTGCCTTGCCGAGCAAGGTCTCGCACCTATCATTATTCTCACAGCCGAACTGCGCCTTGCCTTCAAACGATTCTTCGAACCCTCCCTACCAAAACTCATCGTTCTTTCTTACCAAGAACTTCCGTCGCAAACAGAAATCCAAAACACAGGCATCATTGTTCCACAGCCAGCTGAAATAATTCCTACCGCAGCTTGATCCGCATCGGCAGATTTTTCCACTGCAAACTGAAAAATACAAAAATAGGTACAAATTCCTGTTTTCCGATAGTTTTTATGCCAACTCCTACATATTTTAACATTTCATTTTTTGGCGCAAAAATTGCTGTGAGATAAAAATATTCACTGACCCACATGCAATACTTCACGCTCATCGGAGGCTTCACAGGCTTCGTTCTCGCCTTGATGGTGAGCCTTGTTTCGGGTAAAAGCATAGACGAGGCCGTACTTAATGCGACCATTGGCTGCTTCCTTACCGCACTGCTCTTCAGAGTCTTCCGAATTATTATCGAATATTGTGCCAAACAAGTCGTGGCTGAGAAAGCCCGCCTCCGCGATATCGAAAAAGCAACTGCGGATGAAGCCCCTCCGCCAAAGGACAGCATGCCTGAGACGCCTGCTCAACCAGCCGCCTAAACATGCAGCAACTCGCCGAACCCATCATGTCCCCTACCCGGCCCGATGCTCAAAAATACACTGCTGCATGGCGCGCCTACGGCGCTGTCACACAGGGCAGCGAAGAGGAGACTCTTAAAAACCACCTGCCACTCGTGCGCTCCGTTGTGGACCGCATGCGCGCCAGCCTCCCGGCACATCTCGATGTCGATGACCTCTACTCGGTCGGCCTCCTCGGCCTCATCCAAGCCCAACGTCGCTTCGACCCCACACACGGCATCACCTTCGCCGCCTACGCTTCCATGCGCATCCGAGGGGCTGTGCTCGACGAACTCCGCCGCGTGGACTGGATGTCCCGCACACTCCGCGTCAAAGCCAAAAAGCTCACCGATGTCATCTCCGCCATTGAGCAAAACGTCGGCCGCCCTGCCACTGAAGCAGAAATCGCCGATGAACTGGGTATCTCCAGCGAGGAATACTCCATACTCCTCGATGAAGTCCGCCCACTCAGCTATGTGGAACTTGACGCGCTCGCAGGAGATGACGAGGACTCCAGTCTCCACGAAGTCATTGCCGACGAGAATCAGCCTAATGCCCGGGATCTCGCACTGAAGCAGGAACTCATTAAACTCGTCGTGGAACGTCTCCAAATGCTCCCCGACATGCAAAAGAAAATTCTTGCCATGTACTACTTTGAAAACCTCCGCCTCGCGGAAATCGCCAAGGTCTTCGGCGTCACAGAATCCCGCATTTGCCAAATCCACACCCAAGCCGTACTAAGTCTCAAAGCTTACATCAACAAAGTGATGAAGAACTGACTCATACTCCACCAATCTAAAAAATAAGACAACCATTCACTACCCATGATCCTCATATTAGGTTATCTCATCGTTCTTGGCGCAACACTCGGCGGCTTTATGATGGCAGGCGGCAAAATTGGCCTGCTTTTCCCGATCTCGGAATATGTCATCATCATCGGCATCTCGATTGGTCTCATGGTCATCGCCAGTCCGGTGTCGCTGCTAAAAAACATCATCAAAAAAATCAAGATCGCCTTCCGTAACCAAGCCGTTCCGACTTCTGACTACACCGATCTTCTTAAACTTCTTTATGAACTTTTCAGCAAAGCCCGCCGAGGGGGCTTGATTGCAATTGAAGACGATGTCATGGCACCGAAGGACAGCCCGATCCTCTCCAAATACCCCTCCTTCATCAACGACCATGAACGCCTCGAATTTCTTACGAACAGCTTAAAACCGGTGATCGACGGCCGACTAAAGCCAGAACAACTCGGCAGCCTACTCCACGCCGACTTTGAAGCAAAGGAAGAGGACGCCGTCCAACCAATTCACATCCTAAACCTCGTCGGCGACTCCCTACCGGGCATCGGTATCGTCGCTGCCGTTATGGGCATCATCAACACGATGGCCGCAATTGCCATGGGCCCCGAAAAAGTCGGTCAGAAGGTCGCATCAGCGCTAGTTGGAACCTTCCTCGGCGTGCTCGGAGCCTACGGATTCATCAACCCCCTCGCTGCCCGCATCAAGCTGAACAATGTTTACGAACTTCAATACTACGCTGTCATCATGAAAGGCGTTCTAGGTTTCACAGGCGGTATGGCCCCCATCATGGCCATCGAGGCCGCCCGCCGCGCCATTGACCCCGCCTTCCAGCCCACCGCTGAAGCCGTCGAGGAAATGGTCAAAAATCTTGGCACCTCCGGCAACTAATCTTCATGGCCAAGAAAAAACACGAACATCACGGCGGAGCGTGGAAAGTCGCCTACGCGGACTTCGTTACGTCCATGATGGCGCTATTCCTTGTTCTATGGATTGCCAATTTCAAGCCGGAAATCCTTGTTTACACTTCCCTCTACTTTAAGGATCCCACGAACAAAAACTGGCCGACCACGTGGGGAGTCATGGAAAAAGAAATCCAAGCCACCCGCAAGGACGCCTCACTAAACGACCAGACCCATACAGAAAATCAGGGATTTCTTCGCGCTATTGCAAGGGATTTCAACCGCCTCTTGAATGTCAACGATGAAGACAAGAAGCCAATAGATATTACAATCACCGATGACGGACTCAAGATGGAAATCTACAATCGTACGAAGAAGCCCCTCTTCAAAGATAACACCACAGAGTTCACCGAGTGGGGCAACTTCGTCTTCCAAAATCTCTCTTGGCTCATCCAACGCTACAATTTTCAGGTGTATCTCGAAGGCCATACACCAAAGGGCCTCGATCTCGGGCCAAATAAGAACTACACGCCCTGGGAACTCAGCACCGACCGCGCCAATGCCGCCCGTCGACTGCTGGAGTATTATGCCATGACGCCGGAAAAAATGAAACGCATCGCCGGCTGTGGAGATTCCCAGCCGCTCGTGAATATCCCACCGGACTCCGAGGACAACCAACGCATCACCGTCAGCCTCTCGCTCACACAATCAGCCACCAAACCAACTCCAGCCCCAAGTGCCGGACCAGCTCCGGCAACTCCCAATCCCACCGCCCGATGAAGGATTTTCTCCAAGGCCGTCCGCTCGCTGGAGGCTCACCCAATCGCCGAGCCGATTCCCCAGCTGCTGCAACTCCCCTGCCGCCAATCAACGCGCCGCACATCCACCCGGACAGCATCAACCTTTCAGACTTCGCTCTCGACAGCCAAACCCTCCCTGAGTCTATCACAATGCAGGGTCCCTCAGAGCCCCAGATCGAACTCATTCCTGATACCGAGGGCCGTATCGGCCATATCGTCATCAAATGCACCTGCGGGGAGAAAATCACCCTGCAGTGCAATTATTGAGACCTCGCTCTCCAAAGGCGCTCTGGCAGTCTCCATTGAGATGAGCAGCTATATCCAGCCAAGCCTCGATACCGCGAAAAGCATAGGTCGGATTGCGTTATTTTGCTTCTCCGTCTTTCTCTTCGCCACCCGCCCTCTACAGGCAAAAAATGCCACTGTGTCTCAGGACCTGCCCGTTTCCGTCTTCCAACAATCCGCTGCGACAGCAACGGCTCTTGCACGAGCCGCGCTTGAACTCCCCGATTCCGAGCGTCTGCGCACCACTCAGGCCGCCCTTTCCATTGTACTCCTTACAAAGTTTGACCGCATACTTCCAAATCTTCCGCCGACGGCCATCAACAAGCTCGCCGATATTTTTCTGCTAGAAAATCCCGACCCTGCTCAGCAGGCTGCCACAGCCACCAAACTCCCACCCGTGGACAACATTTCTTTCGATGGATCACGACTCACGGGCGGAAACTTCCGTAACATCGATGCCATTATCGGCCTTGGCGGACGCCCTATCGCACTCGACCGAGAACTCCCCGCATGCCTCGTCCCGCTTCAACCCTCCCAAGCACATGCCCTCGACTCCACGCGCGGCGCTGGATGGTCCTCACAAAAATTCGCTGAAATCCAAAGCCTGTTCAACCGCATCCACGGAGCGGATGTGGCAGAGAATCTGGTCGCGGATGGTATTTTTCTGCGTCCCTACTCTGGTCGCATGGATGACCTCTACCACCACCTCGTCCAACAAGAAGGGCTCAATGGACAACTCGACTACTTTGCACTCTTGGACAGCCTCCCTCCGCGCCAATACAGCCCAATTGCAGGAACGACCACCCGGAAATCTGTGCCTCCCCCGCGTGTCAGCCTGAGCAATATCCTCTCGGGTGGTAGCCTTCAGGCAATCCAGAATTTCAAAACCGAAAATCCACGTACCAATGTACATAATCCCTTCAAGGGATTTGCCGTCCGCACCCTCCCCTACATTGCAGACCAACTTAGAAAAACAGCGCCCGGCTCAGATCTCAAACTCTCCGGCGATCTCATGCAACGCGCAATCAACGACCCGCGTCGATTTTCTCCAAGAAAAGTTCCTCCTCTCTTCCTTGATCCAAGCCGCTTCCTAGGCCAGTGGTCAGATGCGCGTTTCGTACAGGTCAGCAATAAAAACTCAAATTCCGCTCTTTTTGCCGAAATACAAAAAGTCGATTTCGATACTCCACTCCCTGAAATGTACTTTGAGCCAGCTGGAAACGCCCTTCTCTCGAAATCTCCGACTGCTGCCACTACAGACGATACAAATGATCTCCTCAACGACCTTGGGCTCCCCCCACAAGTTGAAGGCACAACTAAATACGAACCGCCAGAAACTCCAGACCCCATCCAACCTCCCGCACAAATCAGCGAGCCAGAGGGCACGTCACCAAGAACTCTGCTCACGAGTCCCGCACCTCCACTACTCGACAGCGAGCCATTGGAACCCCCACCCGTCTTTGATCTCACAGAGGCTCCGACTCCTGAACCCCCGAAACCGGAAACCTTCGATACACCTTTGCCATCTCCTGTCACGGCAAAACAGGCTACCCAACAGCACACAACGCTCGCGCTCACCTCAGCCACCCCAACTCCACAACCGCTGAAACCCTCAGCGATTGCGGTCATACCACCGCAGGACACGACTCCCCCTCAAACACCGCAGCAGCAGACTACGCCAGCTTCGCCCACTCTAGAAATGGAGCCACAAGTGGCCAAAGCCATTCCCGTGAATCCGCCAGAGGACTCGAGAGGTTCCTACATGAGCTCCTACCAAGTCGCTGTCCTCACCCCAACGGCAAACGAAGCGATCGATTACTTGAAAAAAATCGCTGCCAGCGACATCTCGCTTTCCAACAATTTCGCAGCGGCACGGCGCGCAGACTGTGTCATCCACTGGATCGGCGATGCAGTGAAGCCCTTCGAACCCCTCCTCACGAAGTCACCCGAATACTCTGAGGCTAGATCCCTGGAGCCACTCCTAATCCAAGCCCGTGACGAAGTTGTGGCCTTGCTCAAACATCGCGAATCTATACAAGCCTACATCATGCAGGAGCTCAAAAACCGTGAAAACGCGCGGCAGGCTCTCGAAAAAGAAATCCAAACAACCCGACGCGACGAACTCAAGCACCGCACAGGCACAGGAGCCTGAAAAACTCAGCGCTGACCAGACCTAGGAAGAGAAATTTTAGGCATCTGCACCATTATTTTTTGCGTCACATCAGCCGAATGATCACCATCAGTGTTTTCGTGGCGTTTGATGTAGTCATCGAAGACAGCCACAGCATCTGAACGCTTCATGGTGTTTTCGCCAGGACATAACTCCAAGCGAATCTGGTAATCACGAAAATCAACACGAACTTTTCTTCGCGTAAGAAGCTGAATAGAAACACTTAATACATGAGCATTTGATTGACCAAGTTTCAACAGAAACTCCTCAAGGACCATTTCAAAAGGAATTTGGCGGACTTCGTAAGACTGCTTCAAACCATCCTGAATGTACGAGCGTGTCTCAATGATGGTTATTTCAGGTGCAGATTTTGAAAGTGCGCTCCTCATGCGATAAAGGAGATAACATCATGGCGGAAGGTCTTCAATTTGATTTTGAAAAAGAAAAAAATCACCAACCTCTCGCTTCGAGACTATCGAGATACAGAGAATAGGAATTATTACGCTGAATGGAGGCAGGCGATTCTGAAAACTGGTAATAGGGAAATTCAACTTCATCTAGCTGAGTGACTTCAAACCAATTCAAGTAGTCCTCGATTTTTTGAAATTGCTCAACAAGCAGCGTGCGGGTGTTTTCAAGTTCTTGGATTTTTGACGAGACAGAGGCCTTCGGCTTGTCGGCAAGCAGCGTGGCGATGTTTCGATACTGCTCAAAAATCGGCTGGTAAAGCGGATGCGCACGGAATTCCGTATTGAAAAGACGCACCGTGCATTCACGCATCACAAAAGCTCCGCCTCTCGCCTTGGCTGCTTCAGTGAGACTCCGACCGCCATAAAAAGATTTTAAAATATCTACTAACTCGCGCTCGCTCTGTTCAACGCTCAGCGAGGCCATCCGCGGAAGCATCGAACTGCGTGCGATCATCAGCGTCCAAAGTTTCGACAGTTCACTCCTAGAGCGAAGGGAAGGAAAAGCAGAAACAATAGACTCATCATCACTCGTTGAGATATTGGGATCTGCAAATAATGCAACAAAGCCGCTTTTTGATTCATTCGCTTTTTTCAAAACCCGCAAGAGGGATACAGCCTGGGCTCGGTAGAGGATCAGCGAAGCGGCATCGAGGATTTCTGGCTTCTGTCGAAAGAAAGCAGCCAACTCCGGCGGCCGCCGACTCTGGATGAGCGCCGAGTATACTCCATCAGGCATCCCACTACGCGAGCGGCGCAACTCCTCGGCCAAGCCCTCGACTAACCAAGGCGGAGGCATTGCAAAAGACTTCCCAGTACGCGGAAGCTCATTGCCGTGCATCGCATGAAGCGCCAGAGCGGAAAGAACTGCTGCGTCAAAGCCTCCACTCCGAAGAGCCGCCTCCTCATAGATATCGACCTGCACCTTCATGCCTGCCTCTGTTTCAAAAATCAGCGGTAAAACGGCAATCCCACCCCGCGGTATGGCCGCACTGGTTTTGTCATTCAGAATAATGGGCGCCGCAGCTCCTGCCTTGGTCTCATGGATTTTTTTCCACTCCAGCAAGGCTTCCTCAGCCGCTCGAAGCATTCTGCTTCGTAGGTCACGGTCTTGCGAGAAGGCAACGAACTCTCCACCCCGGCTTGATGATGCCGCAAGAGATGAAGTCTCGGCGGCACGCACCGGAACCGCATAGAGCCGAGGAACTCCCCCAAACAGGCAGGCCGCCAGTAGGATTAGGATTCGGCTTTTCCAGGCCATCGAACAACAAGGCTTTTCGGTGTAACCGAGGCGGAACTGGCGGAATCCAAAGTCTCCACAATCTCACTCAGAGAGTCGAAGCAGGGTTTCCAAATCACCAGAAGATGGGTAGCGAGAAGAGCAGGAACGGGCAACCTGCCAAGCGAGGCTCCGAGAACGCGGACCTTCAGATCGCCGCCTTCAGAGTAAGGTTCGAGATGGAGTGCAAAGTAAAGCAGATGACTTTCGAGCGATAGCTCCATCACAAAATTCAGGCGTCCCTCGCCCAACTCGACAAAGCAACGCTTGAATTCCGTGTGAATGCCCAAGTCAGTGGCCAACGGCACAAGATTTACATTTTCCAAAAGAAACTTGTTGATGGTCTCCTCACTTCCCATCCAAGCGCCACCTGGCGACATAGAGGCCTTTTTGAAAAAAGAAGCCAGTGCGGCAGTAGCGGCGGCATCCTTTTCCACAGAGGGCGTTATGGCAGGTGGGGCTTGAAAAATGAGATAAATTCCGAAAACCAAGACGGCGAGAACCGACAAAAAAGCAAAATTCAAAAACAGGCTGAATACATTCCAGCCGCCATTCTGGACCCTGCCAGGAATGGACTTTTTTTTAGTTTGAGTCGCAGAAATCCGCGGCGCGACTACCCTTGGCTCATTCTCGACAAATTTTGGATCGGTGCCCATGTTGGCCTTAGGAAGACGTTGCCCGCAATTTAGACAGAAGACGCGCGTGTCATCATTCTCTGTCCTGCAGGCGGGGCAAATTCTCATGTTTTCGGGGTGGATGTCGGCGCAGAAGATGCTGCAGGGGTGGCAGGCTTAGATTCGGTCTTGGCCGAACCTTCGCCGCCACCATCTTTTTTGGCAGCCTGTTTGTAGCCTTCACTACGATAATCCGTAATATAAAAACCGGAGCCCTTGAAGATCAAACCTGCGCCTGTTCCCAGAAGCCGACGCACCTTACCGTTGCCCCAGGTCTCCATAAGGCAAGAAGATTTTGGGCATGTTTCAAACGCCTTGTCTTTCATGGACTGAAACGCCTCGAAGGTTTTTCCGCACTTTTCGCACTCGTAATCATAGTTTGGCATATGCGAATAGATTAACAATCTGTCGTCCTCACTGCAATATCGCCGCACTCAACGCTCAATGGTCTTCGTCTGGTTTTTGCGACGCCGTTGGGCATCCGCAAGAAACTCGGCCTGCGCGTCGAATGGAGCATCCCCCTCGGCGCGCTCACGAAAACGATAGGTTCCGTCGCTCTGCATGACCTGTGCCTTCGCATTGTCACGCCAAAACCAATCCAGAATTTCCTGCAAATGCTGCTTCATTCCAGGCGCGGTAACGGGGAAGACCGTTTCCACGCGGCGGAAGAGGTTTCTCGGCATCCAATCCGCGCTGCCCAAGAGGATGCGGTTTTCACCACCGTTCACAAACTGAAAGATCCGGCTGTGCTCGAGAAAGCGCCCGACAAGGCTGCGGACTTCGATGTTTTCGCTAACGCCCGGAATGCCGACCTTAATGGCACACATGCCGCGCACAAGGAGTCGAATGGGAACGCCGGCTGCGGAAGCACGGTAGAGCGCTTCGATGATGCCCTCCTCAACAAGCGAGTTGACCTTCGCATAAATTCCACAAGGCCTCCCCGCCCAAGCATGGCCGATTTCGTTCTCGATGAGTTCCTGAAATCCCTCGTAAAGCGACCAGGGCGCCACCAGCAACTCCTTCATCGCCGGAAAACGGGAAACGCCGGTGAGGCAATTGAAGGTCTCCGCAAGCTCGCTCGTAAGCTCCTCGCGGCAGGTCAGCAAACTCAGGTCTGTGTAGATTTTCGCCGTCGAGGGATGGTAGTTCCCCGTGCCCATGTGGGCATAACGACGGATTCGCTCCCCCTCGCTGCGGATGATCAACATCGCCTTCGCATGGGTCTTGAGACCGGTCACACCATATACAACATCCACCCCCGCTTCACGCATCATTCGAGCCCATTGGATATTCGCCGCCTCGTCAAAACGTGCTTTCAATTCGATGACGGCCGTGACTTGCTTTCCGTTCCTCGCCGCACTGATCAGTGCCTGCACAATCGGAGAGTCCGAACTCGTGCGGTAGAGCGTTTGTTTAATCGCAAGCACTTGCGGATCGTCCGCCGCCTGCGCCAGAAAATCTACGACCGTCTGAAAGCTGTCATACGGATGATGCAGTAGAATGTCCCCCTTCCGGATGTGGAAAAACAAATCCGCCTCAGTATCCAATGAAACTACAGAGCAAGGTGTGAAGCGCTTGTAGCGAAGATCGGGACGATCTAATTGCAACGCCAGCGGCATAAGACGCGAGAAATTGAGCGGACCATCGATACGGAATACATCCTCCTGCTCAAGGTTGAAAATCTCAAGCAACCGGCAAAGCACATGCTCGGGACAATCCTCTTTGACCTCGAGCCTCACTGCTGCCCCTCGCTTAACCTTGCGTAACTCCTCCTCAATCGCGTGCAGAAGATTGCTGGCCTCCTCCTCGTCCACATAGAGGTTGCTGTTCCGAGTCACACGGAAGAGGTGCGTTCCCTTCACCTTCACCCCACGGAAGAGCGACTGAACGTGCGCCTGGATGATGTTTCCTAAAAAAACGTAGTCATCGCCATCCACTTTCGAAGAAAATGGCACCACGCGTGGAAGAATGCGCGGCGCCTGCACGACGGCGATGTCCGTGCTCAGATCATCGCCCTCTAACTCGACGATCACATTCAGGCTCTTGTTTAAGAGCTGCGGGAAAGGATGGGCGGGATCGACCGCCAGCGGAGTCAAAACAGGATAAACCGTCTCCCGAAAAAACTTTTCAAAACAATCTCTCTCAGACTCCGGAACATCGGGGTAGTTGTGAAAACGGATTTTTTCGCGCTCTAGCGCAGGAGCAATGTGCTCGCGCCAGCAGCGGTATTGATCATCAACCATTTTTCTCGCACGCACACTGATTCGAGCAAGCGTCTCTGCAGCGGAAAGACCATCAGGCCCAGTGTCGGTGGAGCCGTTTTGTTGCTGCTGCTTGAGACCCGCGACTCGGACCTCGAAAAATTCATCCAGATTGGAACTGACGATGCAGAGAAACTTCAAACGTTCCAGAAGCGGGTTTGCTTCGTAAAACGCCTGATCCAGCACACGCTGGTTGAATTCCAGCCAGCTCAACTCGCGATTGATGAAATTGTTTTTATTCGAGAAATCTGTAGCCATATGAAGTCCGCAGTACACGGCGCGGCTCCGCCATCCTGTTCTCAGGATAGCACTATTGCTATTCGCCAAAGCGTACTATCGCAAGAATCGTGTCTCTATACAACGCCCGCGGTTTGACGTTGCAGCCGACGCTCCTTATGATCGCTCTCATGAAAGGCAATGGCAGAAGGGTGCTGCTCGGAATGAGCGGCGGAGTTGATTCCAGCGTGGCAGCTGCGCTTTTGCAGCGCGATGGATGGGAGGTCATCGGCGTGACCATGAAAGTCTGGCCGCAGGACTGCATCTCCCGAGCAGAAGACAAGTGCTGCGGCCCCTCGGCCATAGCCGATGCACGCGGCGTCGCCCACAAGCTAGGCATTCCCCACTATGTCGTGGATGAGGCAGACAATTTTGAAAAAATCGTTATCGACTACTTCGCCAGCGAATACAAAATGGGCCGCACTCCGAACCCTTGTGTGATGTGCAACGAACACCTTAAGTTCGGAAACCTTCGCACAAAGGCCCGCTCGCTCGGATCGGACTTCATTGCCACCGGACACTACGCGATCATTGACCATCACGAGAACCACGCCGTCCTCCGCAAAGGCCGCGACGCCCGCAAGGACCAATCATATTTTCTCTTCAGCCTTAGTCAGGATCAACTCCAACATGCCCTCACGCCCCTGGGAGGTATGGAAAAACATGAAATCCGTGAGATTGCTCGCGAACTCGGTTTGAAAGTTGCCGACAAGGTGGACAGTCAAGAAATATGCTTCGTTCCGGGCAATGATTACAAGGCCTTCCTTCGTGGACACCTCGGCGAAGGAGAATTCCACAAGGGCGGCATCTACGACGCTAAGGGCAACTTCATAGCCGACCACGAAGGCATCGAAATGTTCACCATCGGCCAGCGGAAGGGACTGCCAGGCGGCTCCCCACGCCCACGTTATGTTATCGATATCGACCCGAAGACTAACCGTGTCATCGTTGGCGACGAAGAAGACCTCGTTCGCGAAGCCTTTGAAGTGGATCGCACAAATTGGCTGCGGGGCGAGCCCGCCGCATCCGAGCGTATCAACGTGAAAATCCGCTACGCACATCCCGGCACTGAAGCCACCGTCAAAGCCCTGCCAGGCGGCAAGGCCCGCATCCAGCTTGATACCCCACAGCGCGCCATCACACCTGGCCAAGCTGCCGTCTTTTATAATGACGATGTAGTTATAGGTGGAGGCTGGATCACCCGGGAAACGGCCCCGGTTGCAGCATGATCCTTTTCGTCGTCACAACACTTCCAGACGAATCAACAGCTGCCAGTATCATCCGCAAGCTGATTGACAGAAAATCTGCAGCCTGCGGCACAATCATTAGCGGGGCACGATCCGTCTACTGCTGGAAAGATACCATCGAAGACTCCGCCGAAGTGGTCGTGATATTTAAAATTCCAAAAGCAACGGCGACCACATTCGAGGCCGAACTTCGCTCCCTCCACCCCTATGAAACCCCTGAGGTCGCGGCATTCGAGCCAGCCCATGCTTCGCAAGCCTACACAGCCTGGGTGCTTGGAAGCTGCAGAAAGACAACCTAAAAAAACCGATTCACCAGACGCGAGATGTTTTGGGCGATGATCTCCACGCCCATCATGATAACGACCGACACCCCGATGGCATTTTGCAACAGATCCTCCGCAAAGCCACTCCAGCTCACGCTTGGAGAGGCGATGACAAGAAGTGCCGAGATGAAAGAGAGGTTCGCCAGGTAGATGATGGTAAGAGAGAAAAAGGTTCCGCCGTATTCAAGGTCAGGCTGGCCTTTTTGAATCATCCAAACCGTGTACGCGAGATGGAGAAACCAAGTAAAACCAAGACCAAAATATAGCAGGCTGGGAAAACCCTGCAGTCCGAAGCAGAACAGCGCAAATCCATACGCAGCAACCCAGCAGAGTGTGTAGAAGGGAAAAAAATACGGCGCGAGGATGATAAGCGTGTTTGTCCTATCCGTGACCACATGCCCGCCGTCCTCCCAAACATGGAAATCATGCACGCGACCACCGTGAATCCATACCCAGAGTGCGTGGGTAAGCTCATGCCCCATCACATAAAGCAGTCGCAGCGGGTTGCAGGAGAAAAACCAGAATAGGCCGACCAAACCACCGATTGCGAAACCGCTGAACTCCTCGCTCAGCAAAAACCCGCCATAAGCCGCGCATTTCAGAAAGGCCTCGTAAAACGAGAGGCTAAGAACAATGCAGGGCAAGAGGAGAAGAACACCCGTCGGGAACTTCACCCAACGCTTCGGGACATACCCGACCTCCACACCAGTGAGAGTGGAGTAAAGAGACTGTCGAGTCTTTTTCACGGAACGCAGCCGTTGAGGTGCCATGCTTGAATCAAACAAATATGCCGTGCTCCGGGACGGCAAAGAAAAATATCGAACGGCGCGTCCGTTCTTTCGGATCGCGCCGTTCGAAGGAGGGGGAAATTCAGAGTTTTTTACTTCGCGGCTTTCGCTGAAAGGACTGCCTTGTTGAGGCGGCTTTTGCGGCGGTTGGCCACATTGCGGTGAATAATACCGCGCTTGGCTGCCTTGTCGAGAGCCGAGGAGAGGCCGTCAAATTCAGACTTGGCCGCTGCAGCGTCACCGCTGGAGATGACGGCGCGAAGCTTCTTTTGACGTGACTTGATAGCTGTGATCACAGCCGTATTGCGGGCGTGACGTTTATCGCTTTGGCGGGCGCTTTTTTCTGCTGATTTTGTATTGGCCATAAAATGTATTGGTGCCAGGGGGGAGAATTGAACTCCCGACCAAGGGCTTATGAGTCCCCTGCTCTACCTCTGAGCTACCCTGGCAAAAGGGTTAGTGGGTTTTTCGTCGTCTCCATCGAGAATGTTGAAATGAATCGCTTTTGGAAAAGACAGGAGGTAATCGTTAATGAATTGGCCGGTTTGCGCAACACCAAAAATCACCCTCTCACAAAATTTTGCACCCGGCGGGGGTCGAACCCACAACCTACGGCTTCGGAGACCGTCACTCTATCCAATTGAGCTACGGGTGCTGACAGAGAAACATCATTCTCCACGGTCTTCGAAAAATCAAACGCAAAAGCCAGCATGCGTAGGGTGGAATCTCCATTGCCAATAAATGCGTCATCTCGCACTATCTCGGCCCGTATGAAAAACAGCCTGATTGCCAGCGGCACCGTCCTTCTCGGCCTCAATGCCGCCTCCGTTTATTTTCCCGAACAAAATCTGACACTCGCCGCGCAGACGGCATCCGCCGCAATTGGCATGGTTCTCGTGTTCCTTGCGATCCGCCCTCAGCCCAAGCAAAAGCCCGAGGCCGCCTCGCCCTCCAAGCCCGCAACACTGCCGCCTCGCGCGGAGGCGGAGATCGTCGCCTTCCTTGCTCTGCTACAGGAGCATGCCCGGCTGGTGGATTTCGCGAAAGAGGACATTGCCGCCGCAAGCGATGCGCAAATCGGATCCGCAGCGCGCGTCGTACACGCCGGCTGCCGCAAAGTCCTCGACGAGTATTTTGAGATAACCCCGCTGCAAAATACTCCAGAGGGAACCACTCTCACACTAGAATCCGGCTACGATGCCCCGGCATTCCGGCTTCTCGGATCTGTTCCTGAAAATCCCCCCTACAAAGGGAAGCTTTTACATCCGGGCTGGATCGCACGAAGCGTGAAACTCCCACGCGTTACCGGCACGACGGAGAAACGCCCCTGGCCGGTCCTGGCTCCGGCTGATGTCGAAGTCAGCGGAAACTGATCACCAAACAATGAGCGACTACTTCGGAATCGACCTAGGCACAAGCAACTGTGCGATTGCAATGGCGACGGATGCCGGGCCGCCAGAAATCCTGCCGATTACTCAGGTGATCAACGCCAGTGGAATCGGGGAGAGCCTGCTACTCCCCTCATCGCTTTACATTCCGGCTGAAGGCGAGTTTCCCGAGGGGGGGCCGATTCTGCAATGGCATGAAGCAGGGAGACATTCATTCCTCGGCACCTTCGCGCGAGACCGCGGAGCCCTGCAACCCGACCGCCTCATCGCCTCCGCAAAAAGCTGGCTCTGCCATCCGCATGCCGACCGTCGAGGCCCGATCCTTCCGTGGGGCAGCACAACGGTACAGAAAAAACTCTCACCTCTCGAAGTCTCACGCGAGTTCCTCTCCCACCTTCTCGCGAACATTCGCGCGGTAAATCCCGCCGCATCACTTGAGCATGTGGTGATCACGGTTCCTGCTTCTTTCGACGAAGCTGCACGCGCGCTCACACTTGAAGCCGCAACACAAGCGGGTCTGGGTGAAGTCACTCTTCTGGAGGAACCACAGGCGGCCTTTTACGCCTGGCTCGACAACCAAGGCACCGAGTGGCGGAAACAGGTGAAATCCGGCGACCTGGTTCTCGTCTGCGATATCGGCGGTGGAACAGCGGATTTCAGCCTGATCGCTGTAACAGGAAAAGACGGCAACCTGGGGCTGGAGCGCATTGCCGTCGGCGAACACCTCCTGCTCGGCGGGGACAACATGGACCTCGCGCTGGCCCACGCCGTCTCGGAGAAACTCACCGCGGCGGGAATCAACCTCGACGAGTGGCAATTTCTTACCCTCGTGCAAGCGGTGCGCGCTGCCAAAGAAGCCCTGCTTTCGAATCCCTTGCTGCAAGAGACGCACATCTCGATCCCGTCGCGCGGACGCAAAGTGATTGCATCCACCATCAGCGCAGTCCTCACGCAAAATGATGTTCAACAAATCGCCGTTGATGGTTTTTTTCCCATCGTGGGAAACAACGAAATGCCCATCCTGCGACGCCCAGGAGGCCTCAGGGAATCCGGCTTGCCCTATGCAGCGGATGCCGCCATTTCCAAACATCTCGCCCGCTTCCTCGCCCGCGCGAAAGCCAACTCCGCGTCCTTGCCCCAACTCACCGAAGCCATTGGAGGCAGCGAGCGCCTCGACCGCTCACCGCTTCTTTTGCCCGATGCCGTGCTCTTCAATGGAGGCGTCTTCAACGCGATCGCACTTCGCCAGCGGGTGCTCGAACAACTGAGCCAATGGGCGGGCACTCCGATCCGCGAACTCGAAGGCTCGCGCCCCGACCATGCCGTCGCCCTCGGAGCCGCTGCCTATGCACGCCTGCGTTCCACCGGCGAGGGCATCCGCATCAAGTCCGGCACGGCGCGGTCCTACTACATCGGCATGGAATCATCCGCCATGGCTGTGCCAGGCCGACGCCCAGTCACCAAAGCGCTCTGCGTCGCACCTCAGGGAATGGAGGAGGGAAGCCGACTAGAAATCTCAGGACAGGAATTCTTCCTCTACACCGGCGAAGCCTCAGACTTCCGCTTCTTCCAATCCGAAGTTCGTGCCGGCGATCAAGCAGGCCAAATGCTACCCGATACCGCAGAACTGGAGGAATCCGCCCGCCTGCAAATTGAGATCCCTCCGCCCGCCGGACATCAACCGGGCGAGGAAATTCCCGTCCGCCTCGAAGCCCGCGTCACCGAGCTCGGCAACCTCGAACTCCACTTCCTCCACCCGCCCTCGGGCGAAAGCTGGAAACTCGAGTTCAACGTCCGTCTGCAGTAGTTCGGGAAAGGATTTCTCATCAAAAGCTGCCTGAGCGCGAGAGTGGCAGTTTCTAACACCCCGCCTCCCCAAACCTGCCAATTATGTGATTTTGGTCACACAAAAGGCGGGCTTATTTGTGATAAAGCTCCACTTTCACTTGCAACCCCGCGGTTTCAGCGCTTCGCAGCCTCGATGATATCCACCCAGATCGGCAGGGCGAGCGCGCTGCCGTAGCCGCCGGGTTTGATCGGACGCGGCTTATCGAAGCCCACCCAGACGCCGCAGGTGAGCGATGGATCGAAACCAACGAACCACGCATCGAGATAGTTGTTCGTTGTTCCGGTTTTTCCACCCGCTTTTCGAGTGAGGCCAAACTCCCTCGCACGGGCAGCGGTGCCGCGCGTCACGACATTCTCCAGCAATGAGGTGGTCACACGGGCGGCTGCGGGATTGAGGATCGGAATCCGCCCCCGAGTGGATTTATAGAGGACATTTCCTCGCGCGTCGAAGACACGATCGATCAGATAGGGCTGAAGTTTGACACCTCCAGTGGCAAAGACCGTGTAAGCGGAAGTGATATCCTTGAGGTTGGTCTCGAACGCCCCAAGGCAAATGGCGGGATAACGCGGGGGATCAGCAGCTATGCCAGCCTTCACGATCATATTGGCTATGCGATCCAGCCCCGCGCGAATCCCGAGGCGCACCGTCATGGTATTGCGGGACTCGATCAATCCCTCGCCAGCAGGCTGAAGTCCGCGATAAGAACCATCCGAGTTCGAGGGATCATAGGACCCGAATTTGCGAGGAATTTCTCCCGGCTGGATACGGTCGTCGGAGACTGGCTCGTTGGGAGCCACGCCGGACTCGAAGGCGCAGGCGTAAACAAAAGGTTTGATGACAGACCCGGCCTGGCGTTTGCCAAAAAGCGCGCGGTGGAACTTGCTGTTCTCGTAGTCGCGTCCCCCCACGATGGCGCGAATGCCGCCGCTTTTGTTGTCCAGCGCAATGGCAGCCGCTTGCAGGTAGGGCGCTGATTTTTCACCATCCAGAACAGCGCCCACGAATTCGCTCATCGGCTTGTGCGGGTAGCCGGGCTGGGCCTCGACAGCCTGCAAGCGTTCGCGCACAGCCTGCTCGGCGGCGGCTTGGAGCGGACCATCGATCGTGGCATAAATTTTCAGCCCGCCCTCGTTCATCTGTCCCGGCTCCAGCACGAGTTCCAACTCGCGAAGTATGGCATCCATCGCCCAGTTGTCCTCCGGTGAGGTTTTGATTCGTGGCATGGCAAGGAGAGGACTGGCCGAGGCTTCCTCGTATTGCTGGATGGTGATAAACCCGAGATCGCGCATGCGGCCGAGCACGGTGTTGCGCTCGCGCAGGGAGCCTTCGGGATTATTGAGCGGCGAAAAGCGATTGGGACTGCGAATGAGACCTGCGAGGGTCGCAGACTCGGGAAGATTGAGTTTCGATGCCGGTTTCCCGAAGTAGGTCTGGCTTGCTGCCTCGATGCCGTAGGTGCCGGATCCGAAATAAATGCGGTTCACATAGGCCTTGAGAATTTCCTCCTTCGTGAGTTCGGTCTCGATACGGAAAGCCAGCGCGGCTTCGATGAGTTTGCGGTGGAGGTTTTTTCCTCCGAGCGGGAAGCTGTTTCTGGCGAGCTGCTGAGTGATAGTGCTGGCGCCCTCGCGGAAGCCGCCAAGAAAGAGGTTGCGCACAACAGCACGTGCTATACCGATGGGGTCGATGCCGTGGTGTTTGTAAAACCTCGTATCCTCACGGCTGATGAGCGCATTATAGAAATCGTTGGAGACCTTGTCGAATGGAACAGCCACACGGTTCTCGCCGGCAAGGCGGGAATAGTATTTGCCCTCGTGATCGTAGATCACCGAACGCTCGTCCATTTGATGGATTTCTTTTAAATCGAACAGATGCGCCCAAGCGTAGTAACAAGCCCCGACGATCGACCAGAGCAGTGCGGTGACGATGCCTATTTTTATAAAGGCGATGAACAGCACATGACGCTTCTTGCGACGCTCCTTTGCTAGCGGCTTTGGGACACGGCGCGACTTTTTGGTTGAATTAGGCTTGGGCACGGTAAGGGATTCAAGCATTTTAAAGTCTATCCCGACACGCAATCTTCCTGATCACCTGTGAAAATTCAAATTCTTACCATCTTCCCCGATGTGTGCCGAAGCGTTTTTTCGGAGAGCATTCTCAAGCGGGCGCAGGAAAAAAACCTCGCCACGCTCGAAGCGGTGGACCTCCGAAAATGGACCAAGGACCGGCACCGCACGGTGGATGACGCCCCATACGGCGGCGGCCCAGGCATGGTCATGAAGATCGAGCCAATCGATCTCGCCATCTCCGAAATCAGATCACCCGCATCCAAAGTGATCCTCCTCACACCGCAGGGACGAAAGTTTTCCGACCCCATAGCCCGCCAACTCGCAAAAGAGAGCGACCTCATTTTCCTCTGTGGCCACTACGAGGGCATCGACCAGCGCGTGGCCGACCACCTCGTCGATGACGAGATTTCTATCGGTGACTATGTTCTCACCAGCGGCGTCCTGCCTGCCCTCATCGTCACAGACGCCGTGGTGCGACTGATCCCCGGCGTACTTGGTGACGAGAAATCAGCCCAACAGGATTCGTTTTCCGCCGGCATACTCGACCATCCTCACTACACCCGTCCCGCCGAATATAAAGGCTGGAAAGTCCCCGAAATCCTGCTCGGCGGCAACCATGCGGCCATTGAAAAATGGCGGCGCGAAAAAGCTCTCGAAGCAACACAAAAAAGACGCCCGGACTTGCTCTGACCGTGAGTTTTAAAGTTTTGCACGTGCTAACCGTTCAAGCTGTTACATACCATCTCAATGGAAGCGGCTCAAGCGGACAGGTCCGTTATTAGTCAAAGCATCGATGACTTGTTGTTTTAGGTAATTTGCAATAGGTCATTGGCAACAAGTCGTCGCACAGCGCGACAGACATCATTCAGTTGTTTGCGCCAGTTATTCGGGGGCACTCCAGGGGCGCATGATTTCGCTCGGGAATAGTGGTGATGTGCTGGGCATCTCGGCTAGGCGGGGAGTCTGGTGGACTCAAATGCCTCGGCGATGGAGCCCTGCTTTCGGCGATGGCAAGAATCAGAGCAATTATTAATCTTGTTCCAACAGCGTTCCCATTTTTTTGAGAGGTGATGCTCCGACGGCAGGATACGCAGTTTTTTTCGTGGCTTGTTAAGCGGGGCAAGTAAAGAAGGATGAGAGGGGCCGTAGGGAATGCCTGGAAAAAACCGTCTCCCACTAGATATCTAATCGTAGTGGTTAAGGTATTAACAAAATGATTACCCAAATCCTACACATCATCGAAGCAAAACTTCGTCCGTATCTCAAATTCAAATACCTTCAAGCAAGCTTCCGTCGTGATTTGGCGAGGCAGGAGGAATTCTGTTTGGATCAGCTCCAAAGCTACGATATCGCAGCCAAAAGATACAGAGCGCCAGTCTAGACTTCAATCTGACAATGCTGGAGTGGAAAGGAAAAGCGAATTGAATAAAGAAAACCCTGTCGATGCTGTGAGAGTGCGGAACTGCCTGTTGGGGGCTTTCCTTGGCGATGCGTTGGCGATGCCAGTGCATTGGTATTACGATCGGACAGCCTTGGCCCGAGACTATGGGCGGGTGGTCGATCTTGTCGAGCCGAAGAATCCTCATGCAGACAGCATTCTCTGGCGTTCAAGCTACAGCGCGCCAAATCCGAGAGGAGAAATTCTTCACGATCAGGCGGTCTACTGGGGCCAAAGAGGCGTTCATTACCACCAGTTCCTCCAAGCGGGTGAAAACACACTGAATATGCAGCTTGCGCTTGAGTTGCTCGCCCTGCTACGCGAGCGCGAAGGTTACGACAAGGCAGACTACCTGAAACGCTACATTGATTTTATGACCACACCCAGTCGCCACAGAGACACCTATGTCGAGGAATGCCACAGGAACTTTTTCAACAAATACGCGCGTGGGAAGAAGCCGGAGGACTGCGGTGGGGTTGACATCCACATCGGCGGATTGGCCCATGTGCCAATCTTGGCCGCATGGTATGCCGATCAGGAGTCTGGAGCCCTTGCAGCAGTACGCGAACATGTGCGTTTGACCCATCAGGGTGAACTTGTGGAAACAGCCGCGCGCGACCTCACCAAAATGCTACTAGCCATCCTCCACGGGAGCAGCATCCGCGAAAGTATCGAAAAATTCGGCAACGGGTGGGTAGGATACAGGAAAATGGAGGCATGGGCCAAAAGACCCGACGAGGATATCATTGGATCGATCCTCAGCCCGGCTTGCTACCTTGAGGATTCCTTCCCAGCCTCATTGTTCCTTGCTTGGAAATACTCCGACAACCTCGAGTCCGCGCTCATCGCAAACACCAACCTTGGCGGCGACAACTGCCATAGAGGAATTCTCATTGGAGCGTTGGTAGGAGCAAGCGGCGCGACAGTCCCAGAGCATTGGGCAAAAAATCTCCTCTGCCGCGAGCTTCTGATTTGATGCAGCAAAAAACCGTTAGCAACCAAAAAGCTGGAGTTCAGAGCTTTTGCCTGAGAGGTTAAGAGGATCGGACGGTTTTTAAAAATGAAATCTAGGGCAGGGGGGCAGTGAGAGTGAGGCAGAGGACTGTCCTTTTATTCTTCAGGCATCATGGATTGAAGATCAAGAGGAAGGTGGAAAAATTGCCCCCCCTTCCCGTCAAGCAAACTGGTTTGGACGCTCAAAAAATTCTTCAAAGAGGATGGCTCTTTCCAGAAAATCCCCAAAAGAAAGAAAGGCCGACGACACAAACAAATCTTTGTAAGTGTTGGCTGAGCATAACGGGCATGTTCCCGTTTTTGTTCCCGCTCGACTTTTTGCTTTTTGTAACCCACTCATAATTAGAGTGGTGGAGGCGACGGGAGTCGAACCCGTGTCCTTAAAATGATCTGCACAACCTTCTACATGTTTAGACGGTTTTTGATCTCGGAGAAGGCGGGCGAACCGTCACGCTTCCCTCTCCAGAGCGTCCACGAAATCGATTCACCCGAGGTAGCGGTCGCTCCATCCCAGGCCAGCCTGCTGTCGTCGCATTCCGGACCAGCAGGCGTCAGCCGGAATGCGTCGTGGCTCAATTAGGCCGCGAGAGCGAGATCTTCGTAATCTGCATTTATTTGTTTGATCCGATTTTTTACGAGGCCAACGAATCATCCTCGACATGCGGGCTGGGCTTCACACTCAAAGTCGAAACCATTACGCCCCCTGACACAAATACCAAAGTACGCGTGGTCTTTGAAAAAGCAAGCACCGGCGCGTACTGTTTTCATCGCAGGCGTTTTTGCTGTGCGCTTTGCCACAGTGGTAGGTATTTTGGCATCTTATGAGCCTAGAGCCTGAAACTCAGAAGTCCCTGATGGAAATGACGCGTTCGATCGCGGATCACAAAGGTGTTCTGAGCGTTCAACCGGTTCCAGGCAAGTCAGCTTTTGAAATCGAATATGATCCTTCAGCGCTGAGTGAAGAAGATTTGCGGCAAATCGCGGGCAGCCATGTTCCGGATGTGTCGCTTCAAAAGCGAACGATGCGCTTGGATGGCAGTGCCTGCGAGGCTTGTGCAATTCGTTTGGAGGAGAAGGCAAAAAAAATCCCTGGGGTTCGGAAAGCGACGGCGACCTACATTGGAAAGATTCTATGCCTGACATTTGATGAAAAGCTCGCGAACGAGCACAGTGTGATGACTGCACTGCGCGGATTGGGGGCGGATGTGCGACCCTACGAGCCATTAGCGGATGCGGAACAGGGTCTGTGGATTCGAGTCAGGTCAGGATCCTTGAATGAGGAAATTTCCGCCGCGCTGGGTTTTGTTTTTTTGATCGCTTCCTTCATTTGCGAGAAATCCTTGGGTAGCGGAGCGGTGACCACATTGTCGCTTTATGCAGGGGCCTATATCTTCTGTGGTCAGCAGGGTGTTCGCTCGGCGATCGCATCCCTACGCGGCGGGGTGCTCGATGTGGATGTTCTGATGGTGCTGGCGGCGATCGGTGCTGGGATTGTCGGGCAGCCATTCGAAGGTGCGCTGCTGTTGTTTCTTTTCGCCTTTTCCAATGTCTTGCAGAGCTACGCGCTCGAACGCACGCAGAGAGCGATCCACTCTCTGCTGAAGCTGCGACCCGACAAGGCGCTGGTGAAGCG
The DNA here is from genome assembly GCA_044344595.1 of Terrimicrobiaceae bacterium. Classification (GTDB taxonomy): domain Bacteria; phylum Verrucomicrobiota; class Verrucomicrobiia; order Chthoniobacterales; family Terrimicrobiaceae; genus UBA967. The sequence goes on along the minus strand of JBIJCR010000002.1, from coordinate 40,830 downwards.
TGATGGGACTACACAGCTTTTGCGTGTGGAGGAGCTAAATGTTGGCGATGTTGTGGTGCTGCGTCCGGGCGAGCACGTGCCAGTGGATGGAATCGTAGTGGAAGGCACGAGCCATGTCGATGAATCGAGCCTCACTGGCGAGTCGATGCCAGTCACGAAAGCAGTCGGCACACCTGTGTTCGCGGGTACGCTCAACCAAAGCGGAGGCCTGGAATTTTCGGTCAGCAAGCGTGCGGAGGACTCCACACTCTCGCGCATGGTCAAGCTGGTCGAGGAGGCACAGGCCGAGAAGTCGGGCACGCAGCGGTTTCTCGAGCAGGCGGAGCAATACTACGCGACTGGCGTGATCGCTTTTACGGCACTCGTGTTTGTGGTTCCGTTTTTTTTTATGGGCGAAAAATTTTCGGATGCTTTTTATCGAGCTATGACCGTGATGGTGGTGGCTTCACCATGTGCGCTGGTCATCAGCACTCCGGCCACCGTACTCTCGGCGATTGGCGGTGCTGCTCGTCGTGGCATCTTGATCAAAGGCGGCTCCCACCTCGAGCAGATAGCGCAAATCGATATCGTGGCCTTCGATAAAACCGGCACGCTTACTGCTGGAAAGCCGGTCGTGACTGACATGGTCGATGCCAGTGGAGTGCACAAATTGGACGCTGCATTGCCTGCCAGATTGGAAAAGTTGCTCGCCCAGACGGCCGCTTTGGAGAACAAATCTGAGCATCCGCTCGCTCGTGCAATCGTGAAAACCGCTCAAGCGCGTGGCATCAAGTTTCCGGAGGCAAAAGACTTTCAAGCCACAGCTGGCAAAGGTGCAGAGGCATCTATCGACGGTCGTCGTCTGTTGGTCGGCAGCGAGCGTCTCTTTGCGGAACTCGGTGCGGTTGGAATGGATGTTATAGCCGCGCATGCGACATCCCTAGCTGCAAAGGGAAAAACCTGTGTGTGGGCTGGGGTTCGCGATGGAAACTCTGTGACAGCACTCGCCGTTCTGGCTCTTGCTGATACACTGCGCCCAGAGGCGTTAAAAATCGTCAACGGCCTGCATTCTCTGGGAGTCAAAAAAGTGGTGATGCTCACGGGTGATCAGAAAGCTGTTGCGGCAGCCATCGCCGAAGAAGCAGGGGTCGATGAAGTTTTGGCCGAGTTGCTTCCAGAGGGCAAAGTCGCAGCAATTCGCGAACTGAAAAAAGAAGGGCGTGTGATGATGGTCGGTGATGGCGTGAATGATGCTCCTGCTCTGGCCACATCGAATATCGGCGTAGCTATGGGAGCTGCTGGAACGGATATAGCGATGGAGACGTCCGATGTCGTGCTTATGGGCGACAAACTGGAAAATATTCCAATACTGCTAGCGATTGCGCGACATGCCAAACGCGTGCTTTGGCAAAATCTTACTTTTGCAGGCGCGGTGATCGTTATACTGTTAATTGCTGCTTTTGGAATCAACTTGCCGTTGCCAATAGGTGTAGTGGGTCACGAAGGCAGCACGGTGCTGGTTTGTCTCAACGGTCTGCGCCTTCTCATCTATAAACCGAAAATGTGATTGCACGCGGGCAATCCCTGCGGCAATTTCCACGACATGTCCGACGAAAGTCCGTCTCCTCTCCAGAAGCTTCTTGATAAACTCAGAAACTCCCGGGATTTCACAATCTCACTTCTTCTCCATGTGGTCCTTGTGTCGATTTTCGGCGGTACAGTGCTATTCCAAGCGGTTCAGGAGCCACCGGATTTTGAAGGCGCTGGAGAGGGATTTGTTGGTAGTTCCGAGCCGGCTAGTGCTCCTTCTCAACAAACACCAGTCGCACCTCCTACGCAGGACATTTCCGTGTTGACACCCCCAGTGAATACCTCAGCGGTCGCGGCGATCACTACCACGGCGGCATCTCCTTTAAATTTCAACATGGCGCAGATGGTCATGGCGCCTACTGCCCCTACTGATCCAACGGCCATGGCCGCCCCAAAGCCTATTGCGCCCTCTGCGGGTGCGGGTGTGGGAATGTCCGCAGCCGACGCCTCGGCAATCAAGGGCTTTACATCCGGTTGGGGCAAGGGCAGTGGAAGCGGAAGTGGCACCCGGAACCGGGAATTTGTGTTTGTTGCTTACATTGGCCAATATGGTGGAGCTGATTCCGGCTGGGATTCCACAATAAGCACGGTTGGTGAAAACAAAGGCGTTATTAACAACGGAAGTCTTCCAAACCTCCTCTACTATATGAGCAGCCGCTCGAAAAACAAGATCACCACCAACTACGATAAAGTGCAGGCCATCAGGTTAGATTCCCAAGAGATTTTTACCGTGAAGCCGCCTTTCATTTTTCTCACGGGTTCCAAGGATTTTCGTCTGACCGATGCCGAAGTAGAAAATCTCCGGAAATACGTCAGGCTCGGGGGAGCTATCTGGGGAGATAGCTCGGTGCCTGGACGCAATTCCCGCTTCGACTTGGCCTTCCGCCGCGAGATGAAACGCGTCATTCCCGACAAGGACAAGGATTGGGAAGAGTTGCCAAAAAACCATCCTCTCTTTGATGCCCGTCAGGCTTACTTTCCGGAGGTTACCACCGTGCCGCCAGGCATCAATTTTTACAAAGAACCAGTATATGCTTTGAAAATTTATGGCGAGGTTGCGATCATCTACACGGCAAATGACTACGGCGACATGTGGCAGTTCGGTCTTTTGCCTGATGGCAAGATTGACGAGCGAGTTAACGAAAAGGGAGCTTATGTTGCGCTAAATGCTTTTTTATGGAGACCTCAGAGTAACATTCGAAATATTTATATGCGAAATATCTCGGAAGCCTCTCTCGACCTGACCTACAAATTCGGCACAAACCTTGTGCTGCACCTCCTGACCCGTTGGGATTCAAAGGTAAAATCCGCGCCTTCGCTATAAGACATCAACGGTTTAAAATTGGATTTTTTACTGCTCTGGACTCATGAGTGCGGCGATGCGGCATTTGAGTCGGAAAAGCAGAGAGCCATCTTCAAATGCGCGCAGATTTTCCAGCTTACTCCTTTCGAAATCTGCAAGTAACATCGCTTCGACATCCGCGGCGAACCTTTTATCCTGAACTGCAGCTGAAAGCTCGAAGTTCAGCATGAAAGAGCGGTAGTCGAAATTGATCGAGCCGACGAGAGCGATATCATCATCCGCGAGCAACACCTTCTGGTGCATGAAGCCTGGCTCATAACGCCAAACCTTGACTCCCGCTTCGCGCAGCTTTGGGTAGTAGGTGAAGGAAGAGAGCCAAGGCAGAGTGTGATCTGCCATGCGGGGAAGGATGATTCTCACGTCCACGCCGCGAATCGCTGCGTGACATATGGCATGAAAAAGCGGGCTCGATGGTACGAAATAAGGGCTCGCGATCCATAGGCGGCGGGTTGCGGAGTGGATGATAGAGAGGTACACCGCTGGACAGATGCTCCAGTTCTCGGCTGGACTGGAGGCAATGGGAAAGATACTTGCCTCTCCACCGTGAGTGAGGGATGGCGATGGAAGTCGTAGAGGGGCGATCTCGTCGGTTGTGTAGTTCCAATCCTCCAAAAAGGAGAGCTGAAATCCCGCTACAGCCGGTCCTTCGATCCGAATGTGAGTGTCACGCCATGGTCCAAATCTGCGGCTCCAGCCCATGTATTCGTCGCCGACATTCAGGCCGCCGAGGAAGGCGACTCGGGAGTCGGTGATGACCAGTTTGCGGTGGTTGCGGAAGTTGATCTGGAAATTTCGACCAAACTGGCGATTCGTGACGAATGCCTCAACGGCGATGCCTTCCCGGCGAAGATTTTCAGCCCACGATGAGGCGAGGCCTTTCGAGCCCACCTGGTCGTAGAGAACGCGGCACTGCACACCACGGCGGGCGGCGCTGGTGAGTTTATCGGAGAGGGCGCGTCCAAGACGGTCGTCATGAATGATAAAAAATTGGAGCCAGATGGATTCAGCGGCTCCATCGATAGATTGGAAAATCGAATCGAAGGTAGCCTGGCCATCAATGAGGAGTTGCACATGGTTAGATCCGGTGACCGGCAGACGAGAAAGATTTTCCGCCATCCGGGCCGGTTCGTTGAAAGTGCCAAGGCATTTCGTTTTGTAGCCGTCAAGGTGCCGGATGATTGCCTGCATGGCATCATGAAGCGGGCCTGCTGTTGAAGCTGAAGCCAGTAAATAACCGGCGAATCGCGACTCGCCGAAAACAAGGAACAAGGGAATGCCTATAATTGGCAAAACAACCAGCACGCCTGCCCATGCTATTGCGGACTGCGGAGTCCGGGCGATCAAGATGGCCCGCATCGCGAGGCTGATGCCGAACACCTCCAGTAGAATGGTGAGGGTGGCGTAGATTGGATTGAAAAACGACACGAGCGTTGTAAAGGGTAGCTCAGTGCGTACGTATGACCGGATCTCCAGCCTCTGTGGGCGGCAGTGTCTGCGGCACCGACTCGGGTGGGGGTTGCGAAGGATTAACAGACTGGCCTTTATCCGGTTGAGAAAGTCTTAATTCATTTTGGAGATTGGCGAGGCTATCCGTGAGCTTGCGGGATTGCTTTTTTAAATGCACGAGCGGCTCCATGACTTTTGAGAGCAGGAGAATGCCAAATCCAGCCGTACTTAAGATCAATAACGGAATAAGACCCCAGATGAGCATTTCCAAGAATTCCACTTCACGTCTGAATTCCTGTATCGAAGCAAAAAGCCGAATATCAATCGCAGCGATGAAGGTTGAAAGCCCATTATCAGTTTTTTCCCTCAAGTTCTTTTGATCCGTGTTGTAGGGAGGCTCGGCGGCAAGCAACTTGACATTCTTTGTGGCGATGTCATCCAGCCGGTCGAGTTCCGAGGGGGGAAAAAGCAATGCTGGACGCTTTAACTTTTTTAGCATCTCCAAGCATTTGGCTACCTTTAAAGCACTCTCTGGCACGGGTTGCACCTCCGGTATCCTCTGACTTTCCGTTTTATCGTCGGCTTTCCAATTCGCGTGCGCATCTCGAAGGGCGTCATTTAAGATTTCCCTCGAACTTAGGAGCACTGCTTGGTCACTCAGTATGCCGTTCTGAATCGAGTTGTATCGCAAGGCTAAGAGTGCAAGGCACATTTCCAAAAGCAAAAGCGCTCCAAAGCTGGAGAGGAAAAGAATGCGAATGGCTCCAAGATTTACTCTTTGCGATTTACTCACCGGCATAAAAATTCAGGAGGTCAGTAATGGGGTGGAAAGAGCATCTTGAATCGCTTGGAGAAGGATACGCGAGTTGCAGGGCTTCGAAAGAATGGAGTGAACTCCGAGTTCGTTCGCAGAGTTTTTACAAGAAGATGAGCCAAATCCGCTGGTGCAAATTATTCTTACGGATGGATTCAATTTTTTTAGAGCGGCAATCAGTGCTTGGCCGTCCATGCCGGGCATGGCCAAGTCCGTAATAACCAATCTGACGTTAGACTGATGCTGCGCGTAGAGGGCGAATCCTTGCTCGCCATCTTCGGCAGAAATAACGCGGTACCCCGATTTTTCGAGCGAACGGGTCATGACCTTGAGCACCGTTGACTCGTCATCGACGAGCAGGATCGTTTCCCCCTCGCCTGCGGTTTGCCGAATCTCTTGAGAGGGCGCCTCTGCAGGCCGATACTCCACGGGAGCGAGTAATGCCGGGAGAAATGCGTGGAATGAGGAGCCGCAGCCCTCCTCTGTGTCGAGCGTGAGAAAGCCTCCGTGGTCGCGAATGATCCCAACGGCTGTTGCAAGACCCAGACCAGTTCCTTTTTCCGGGCCCTTAGTGGTAAAGAAGGGTTCAAATATTTTTTTTCGCAGAGAGCGCGGGATTCCATGGCCAGTGTCACTCACAGTAATCCGCACATAGTTGCCAGACTTTGCTTGGGGATGCAGCTTTACGAAGTTTTCATCGACATGAAAATTCGATGCACCGAGCTTGAGACGCCCCCCTTCAGGCATGGCGTCACGAGCATTTACAGAGAAGTTCAGCAAGACTTGTTCAATTTGGGTCGGATTGCCAAGAACGGCATGAATATTTTCCTGAACCGAGACTTGGAGATGGATGGTTTTTGGAAACGTCGGGCGGATGAAATTTACGGCTTCGGAAATGAGTTCGGGAATATCCACCGCACGCCGCTCGGTGCGGACACCGCTGGAGAAAGTGAGAATTTGCTTCACAAGCTCGGTGGCTCGGCAGAGGTTCGCTTCCACAGCATCCAGCATCTCCCGACTTTCGGCATCTGGCAAACGATGTCGGAGGAGGTCGAGAAACATGGAAATCGGTTGCAGGACATTGTTCAAATCATGCGCGATGCCACCTGCCAGAGTTCCAACGCACTCGTGACGATGTGAGCGAAGCCTGTCCTCCTCGATTTGACGTAGTTCCGAGGCATCTTCGCTGAAAACTAGGATTAGGTCGGATTTTGCACCGGCGGTATGAAGCAAAACCCAACGCATAAACAATTCCATTTCCACGCCGTGATGCGAAGTGATGTGTGTTTCGCCCGACCACTCGCCTATCTCCTGAACAGCACTCAGCGCTTTTTGAAAAATTCCGGACGGCAGCGACATGCGAGATGGAAGTTTTTTTCCAAGGACTTCCGCAGCACGGAGTCCATAGAGGCGCTCAGCTCCAGAACTCCACTCCGTCACAACCCCCTCCAGAGTTTGGGTAAAAATCGCCTGGTCTGGTTTTTTAAGAAAAAAAACTTGGGAGCGGACGTGATCCTCGGTGCGGCGCTGAAGCAAACTGTCGTTGAAGGCGCAGTAAATCACTTCACCACCGTCTGGGGACGAAACGTCGATCGTTACATCTATGGTCGATCTGTCCACACAGCGCAGACAAGCTGGAATCCCATGGGCTTTACCTGCATGGCGCACAGATGCGAAGAGTTCATGGAATTCCAAACCCGAGAACAAAAAGTCGTCAACCAAGTGCCCCTCAAATTGCTCCCTTGCGTAGCCCAAAAGATCCAGAGCAGCCTGGTTGGCTTTGGCTATCCGACCATCTGCCGTAAGTTTGCAGAGAGCACCCGGCAAAATGTTCCATAATTGCTCGATTGCAGGTGTGCAAACCACTATGGATGTTTGCTCGGCTTCCTCTTGCGCGCTTATTTTATCACCATATGACGCAGGCAGGGCAGAATCCACTTGAAGGATTGGTTTTTTAAACATGCAAAACGGGGCCTTATTGAAGGCTAAATTGTTTGAGTTGAGAGTCAATGGCAAGGCTTGCCCATTCTTGTGTGCCTTTGACTTCACTTTTAGCAAAGGTGTTACGAAAAAGTAACAATTCCCAGGTTTTAGTCATCCTTACCACCGACGAACAACTGACCTTCAGCATGACAAAGCGCTATCGTACTGGCTGGATTTCCGATGTTCATCTCGGCACACGTGGAAGCAAAGCCGGCGAACTCCTAAATTTTCTGAAGGATGTGGAATTCGACACCCTCTACCTTGTGGGCGACTTGATCGATATCTGGGCGCTGCGTCGAGGCATCTACTGGCCGCAGGAACACAATGATGTCATACAAAAAATTCTGCGCAAAGGAAGAAAGGGGACCCAAATCATCTACATCATCGGGAATCACGATGAATTCCTCTCCGCCTTCCATGGACACTACGCGAGTGTGACTCTCCAAAAAAATGCCATCCACGAAACGGCAGACGGCCGTCGACTGCTCATCATGCACGGACACGAACTCGATACCGTCGTGCAAAACATAGGCTGGCTCGCGCATCTGGGAGACATCGGCTATGTCCTGCTGATGCGCTGCAATGGGATCGTCAATTTCATCCGCCGCCTCGCTGGCCTGGGTCATTGGTCCCTGAGCGCCTATGTGAAGGCCGAAGTCAAAAATGTTGTCAGCTTCATTGGAAAATTCGAGGAGTCCATCGTCCGCTTCGCAAAGGATTACAAGGTGCACGGTGTCCTTTGCGGCCACATCCATACGGCCTCTGTCCGCGAAATCGAAGGCACGGCCTACTACAACTGTGGCGATTGGGTCGAAAGCTGTACGGCCATGGTCGAGCACTTCGATGGGCGCATGGAATTACTCCGCTTTGAGCAAACCATGGAGTTCGCGAAAAACTCCCGGCGCGAGGCATTGCAGGATCAGGAAACGAGCGCACTCACGGCTTAATCGTTTCTGAGACCCTCCACCATGAGGGAAATAAAATCCGATGGCGTGGTTCCAGAAAGCGTTGGTCGATCAGCAGGGCTGAGCCCTTGTCGGTTTCCGTGCGAATGAGCCTGCCCGCGGCTTGTAACACACGCTGCATACCGGGAAAGCGGTAGGCGTAGTCAAAACCGGAGCCTTTAGTTTTTTCAAAATGCGCCTGCAGAATGTCGCGCTCGAGGCACAAGCGTGGAAGGCCGGTACCAATGACTGTAACGCCAACCAACCTGTCGCCCGGCAGGTCGATGCCTTCGGAAAAAATGCCGCCCAGCACGGCAAGCGCGGTTCGCCGCGACGCAGATTGGAACGAGTCAAGAAACGCGCTGCGATCAGCATCCAGCATACCTGCGGTCTGGCTCATCAGATTTGCGCCAGGGAGGAGTGCCTGAATTTTGGCAGAGAGATCGTCGAGATACGCCATCGAGGGGCAAAAAATCAAATGGTTGCCCGGCACGCTTTGAACATGCTCGGCCACAGCAGTGGCCACCGCCTCTAGTGAGGCGGCCCGGTTTTTGTAGGTGATGTCTGTTGGCAGAATCCGCAGGCGCATTTGGTCTGGCGCGAAGGGCGAATCAAAAACGGCTGACTCGTCCCCCGCCTCGCCGCCCAGCAGGTCGCGAAAATACTCCATCGGTGCGAGCGTGGCCGAAAAGAAGACTGCGCTGCGGAGAGTTCGCAAATCGGTTCGCAGACGGCCCGACGGATCAGCGCAAAAAACAGTCACGCTTTGATCTTGTGGACGGGCGATGAGTCGGCAGGTGTCGTCAAAAGCATAAGCAGCCCGCAGCCAGTCGTTGAGGACGAACCAAGGTTCGATCCAGCCCCCGAGGTCGGTGCCGGGTTTCAGTGAAGCGAGCAACACTTCCAGCGCGCGCGCTGCATCGCGGCAGGCTGAGAGTAGGCCGTTGGGCATTTCCAAAAAAACCGAGCCATCGTGGTAATCGCGGACGGGAAGGCTACTCGCAGTGGGTGTTTTAACCATTTCGACGAGCTGTGTCCTCGCCTCCTCCAATGCCCTTCGCACCTTTGCCGCCCCCTTGGCCCGCACCGCGCCGGGGCGGATTTCGAGATCGTGCGGGGAGAGCGTGGCCGAGTGCATGTCGCGGCTGCGGTCAACGAGGTTGTGGGCCTCGTCCACCAGGATGACATGGCGTCCACCGCCCTCGGCGAAATATCTCTGCAGACGGGCGGAGGGATCGAACGCATGGTTGAAGTCGCCGATCACGATGTCGCACCAGGATGACGCATCAAGCGAAAGCTCGAAAGGGCACACCACATGTTTTCTCGCAATCGACTCCACCGTGTCGCGGTCGAGTTTTTCGTGCTCCAAAAGCTCTCGCAGCGCTGATCGAATGCGGTCGTGGTAGCCGATGGCATATGGGCAAACGCGTTGGTCGCAGCCGCTGGGATTTTCAGTGAAGCAAATTCTGGCCTTCGCAGTCAGCGCTAGGGATCGCAATTTCGCGCCAGCCCGCCGGAGATGCTGCACTGTTTCTGCTGCCGCAATCCGGCCCGGGGTTTTTGCCGTGAGAAAAAACACCTTTCCGTCTCCGAGCAGCGGCAGGGCTTTGGCAGCAGGGAAGAGCGTGGCGATGGTTTTTCCAAGACCCGTCGGAGCCTCTGCAAAGAAATTGCGCCTGTCGCGGATCGCTCGGTAAACGCGGCGCGCCAATTCCCGCTGACCGCCCCGGAATCCGTTAAAGGGGAACTCGAGCTTTTCAAGTGAGGTGTTTCGAAGGGTAATCCACTGCGCTTCGACTTCGAGCCAGTCAAACCAGACACCGAGTGTGGTTTCAAAAAACTCCTCCAACTCCGCGCGAGTGAGCCGTAAGGGCAGGACAGTTTCAGCGTCCGTTTCCAAATTCAGATAAGTCAAATGCAGCTCAACCTCTGCCCAATCGCGCTGGATTGCCAGAATCGCGGCGTAGATTTTCAGCTGCGCCATATGCAGCGGGTCGGCTGCACCATCCCAAAATCGATCAACGCTTTTTATCTCCTCGACCACCGGCGGGGAATGGCCTGCGCGAAGGCCATCAATCCTGCCTGCGAGCGTGAGGTCCACATTTCCGCAAATGGCCTTCCACTGGACCGGCACCTCGGCCTCGTAGTCTCCTGTGCGCCGCCCCTGCACACGCCGGTGGGCCCGCCCGCCCTCGAGCGCACGGTCCGACGCACGGAACGCGCCGGTGCCCGCGAGGCCGCCCGTGCGGTGCACAAAGGCAACGAGTTCCCGAACGGAAGTCTGGAAAGCGACAGGTGTCACGGATCACGAAACTCGCTCAAGATCCGGCGCTCGTCGAAGGGATTCGGCGAGTCTAAGCCCGGTGAACTCAAGCATCGAGCCATCCGGCTTCCAGACGACGCGTCCGTCATCCAGAATACGAACAACCGTTCTCGAGGTACTCCCGCGCAGCGTCTGCTCTCGATCCCTTGGACCGAGCGCGGCCGACCCGCAAAGCGACTCGACGATGGAAACCATGGAGTCGCGATCCAGAACACCGGCGATATAGTGCGCGACAGCGGAGGAGAGTTCGCGTTTTCGAACCGGTGCAAAGTCGCTGAACAAAGCCAAATTCAATTCCCTGCGGATGAATGAAAATGTATTCCCATTCAAAAAGAGGAAGGGGGCGCCCCTATGAAAATCTCCGAAGGAGATCAAATACCTCGGCAAGGGATAAATCTAAGGCGTGTTGCGTTTGCCAATTTTCCGAGCACGCTTCTCCAGCTTCCGGGTTAAATCCATGCTGTGATCCACTTCTTGCGCACGCTCGCTGATTGATGCCAGCGACAGACTGCCAACCCTAGTTCTTGAGAAAAGCGGCTCGGGTTTGAAGCGGTGAACATTGCCCTCCGCCTGAAGAGCGATGTCCTCCTCCGTCAACTCCTCCAGAAGATCCAATCGGAGTTTTATTCATTAACAAATAAGCCTGAAGAAAGGCGTTTTCAAGCGTGAGTCATGTTTTTGGCTACGACCCATTGGTCGAATTGCTCGGGGGTCACATGGCCTAGCGCTACGGCTGCTTCTTTAAGGCTGGAGGCGTCTTTGTGGGCTTTTTTCGCGATCTGTGCGGCTTTGTCGTAGCCAATGTGCGGGTTCAGCGCGGTGACGAGCATGAGGGAATTTTTCACATAGCCTTCGATGACAGGCAGGTTCGGCTCGATGCCGATGGCGCAGTGGTCGTTGAAGGAATGGCAGCCCTCGGCGAGAAGGCGGACGGAGTGAAGGAAATTGTGGACGATGACCGGCTTGAAGACATTCAGCTCGAAGTTGCCTTGCGAGGCGGCGATGCCGATGGCGGTGTCGTTGCCCATGACTTGAATGGCAATCATTGTGAGGGCTTCGGATTGGGTGGGGTTCACCTTGCCGGGCATGATCGACGAGCCGGGCTCGTTTTCGGGGATGGTCAGTTCTCCGAGGCCGCAGCGGGGGCCGGAGGCGAGCCAGCGGATGTCGTTGGCGATCTTCATGAGCGCGCAGGCGATGGATTTTACAGCTCCACTGGCGATGACGAATTCGTTATGGCCGGAGAGGGCGGCGAATTTGTTGGGCGCGGATTGGAATGGGAAGCCGGTGAGTTTTGCGATGTGCGCGGCGGCGCGGTCGCCGAACTCGGGGTGGGCATTCAGGCCGGTGCCGACGGCGGTGCCGCCGATGGCGAGTTGGTAGAGGCCGGTGAGCGAGAATTCAACGTCGCGCAGGGCCTGGTCGAGCAGGCACACATAGCCGGAGAATTCCTGCCCGAGTGTGAGCGGGGTGGCATCCTGGAGGTGCGTACGGCCGATCTTGACGATGTCGGCAAAGGCGGCGGCCTTCGCATCAAGCGTGTCGCGGAGTTTTTTCACGGCCGGGATGAGGACCTCGACGACCTCGCTGGCTGAGGCGATGGACATCGCCGTCGGAAAGGTGTCGTTCGACGACTGCGACATGTTCACATCGTCGTTCGGATGCACCGGCTTTTTGGAACCTTTTTCGCCGCCTGCGATTTCGATGGCACGATTCGAGATGACCTCGTTGGCGTTCATGTTGCTCTGGGTACCAGAGCCGGTCTGCCAGATGCGGAGCGGGAAGTGGGCATCGAGTTTTCCCGCGATGACTTCATCCGCCGCCTGCACAATAAGATCGCGTTTTTCAGCGCTGAGCTTGCCGAGGTCGGCATTCGTGAGCGCGGCGGCTTTTTTCAAAATGCCGAGCGCTTTGATCATCTCGGGTGGCAGAATGTCCTCGCCGATATCGAAATGAATGAGCGAACGGGCGGTCTGCGCGCCCCAGTAGGCTTCGTGTGGAACGGAGATTTCGCCCATCGAGTCGGATTCGATGCGGTGCGTGGCGGGGTTGTGCGGTTGTATGGTGGTCATGGAGAAATTTTCAGTGAATCAATTGAATCGCGGAGCATGAGGCGCAAGCCTACAGCCGCTCGATGACTTTAGAGGGCTTAGTCCCGGATATGGAAGACGATTTGATGTCTGGAAAATGCTAAAATGGCGTCAAGCACCAGTCTCTGGATTCACTACAATGGCGATGTCGTCTACCTGTTCACTGATGATTTATGCACTGGGGGCGGGGGTATTTTTCGGGTGGCGCGGAAGGGTGTCTGTTGTCTCAAACCATGGCAATCGGTCGTCCATCCAGTTGTGGTCCACGGGGCGCATCTCCGCAGCGCGGTCGAGCGTGCATGTAGTGACTTCAAATTGGTGCGGCAAGGCGGGATCGAAGAACATGAGTTGGGATCCGCAATGCGGACAAAAGGTTCGCTCGCGCTCGGCAAATTTGATTTTTCGAGGAATTCGGCCAATAAACCTGATGCTGCCCGCTGGAAAAAATGTCCACGCAACAACTGGGGCGCCAGATGCTTTCCGGCAATCTTCGCAGTGGCAAAGGGTAGTCCCACAGGGAGAGGCAGATATCTCGTAGCGAACTTCTCCGCAGAGGCAGGAACCTTTCATTTAATGAGAAAATTGGCGAACTCACGCTCCATAAGGCGTCCAGTCCAGACATTAAGTTCCCAAATATCAGCAACGGGTTTTTGTGTGTAGGGATAGACTTGCTGATAGCCGTCTGGACCGAATTCCGGCGTCATAGTCACAGTCTGAAACCCTCGTTTTTCTTGACCTTTCCAAAGAGCTCGCCACCACCGGACATGAGCTTCGACGAAGTGTTTATACATTGGGGCACGAGGATCGGGCACTTGTGCGCCTTGATCGTAGCCTATACGTGGCTGGATATGAAGAACACGCTGGGCGCAAAGAGCAAGAATGTCGGGTAGTTCGTCCAAGACAAGGCGCTCACAAACATTACACCAATGGCTAAAGTCAATCGTGAGTTCGATCGGGGGAGTTTCCGCAAGCAAGTTCTTTGAAATAATCGGATGAAACAGACTACGGCTGCGGTGGGTTTCAAAGCCGACACGAACTCCGTATCTCTGCGCAATTTCCCAAGCGCGTGTCAAAAAATCCACACTGTCCCGGAACTCCCAAAGATCATTTCCCGCCATAGAGGAATAAAATAGTGGCTTGGCTTCCATGCTGCGAACAAGGATTCGCTCAAAAGCGTCCAAGTGATCTGAGACACTCGACCCCGGATCAGGAACCGCGAACCCAGTGGTGGAAATTTCGGCAATAAAATCCAAGTTTCTAGATCCGAGCGTATCGAACAATTCCGCCTTGCGTTCCAAATCGACAGGAACCGGACCCTCAAATCCATGAAACCCAGCTTGGATTGTGGCATCGGCTGCTGCAGCATAAGAACCCGAGTGGCCCCAGAGAGTTTTAAAAATTTTAAGCTTCATAATATTAGATATTAGCGGCTACACGAAATCCCACGTTGTCTCGGCACTTATCGCCGGCAAGTGCATCGCGCCAAGAACAACGCAGAAGGCGAGGAAGGTAATCCCATGCGCCTCCTCGCAAGACGTGTCGAATTTCATTATAGCTTGGCTCGGTTTGATAGTCGGGGCGCCAAAAGTCTTCAGTCCACTCACAGACATTGCCCAGCATATCAAAAAGCCCAAAAGGGTTTGCAGGGTAGGATCCGGAAGGAGTTCGACAACCATGGCCGACCTTTGCACCTTGCTCAGTGTAAAGATAGTTGGCTTGTCTGAGGTCGATTGTCTCGCCGCAGTAATATGGAGTTTGTGCCCCGGCGCGGGCGGCATATTCCCATTCCGCCTCGGTGGGAAGGCGAAAATCGGGACCGAGCCACTGACAGTAAGCGACGGCATCGACCCAACTTACCATGGCCGCCGGCCACTCGGATGGGAGCCCGGACTCATGGCCGGGACGAAATTGGCGAAATTCGCCTATCGTAACCGGCGACCTGCCCAGGCGAAAGGAGGGCACTGTAACGCTATGGCGCGGTCGTTCGGTGTCGTTGGCAAATTTATCATCATCATTTTCTCCCATGAAAAACGTGCCTCCGGGAATTTCTAGGAGGATGGCGCTGCCGCTATATTCGGAAATCGACGCCATGACCTCAACATGGAGTCTGCGCCGGACCACGCTGGGCTGGCGCTGGCGGCTGGTCAATGGTTGGATATGTACCCCTCGCTCGTGCTGCCATATATCTCTGAATGAGCCAAATAGGCATTTCGAGATGACTGAGACGCCCGCGTTGGTATCCGGTGGCGTAAAATCCTCTTTGCACAGCTGTGCAGACCTCCATGTCTTCCAAGTGGAAATCGACGAGCATTTTTTCGGCTATGGCATACTTCTCATCGAATTTCGGATCAGCGAGAGCCTCGTCATTGACCAAGCAGGTTGTGAGCAACCGGCTGCGGTCTGCAGAAACCGGATCGATTCGATACCAAAAAACCCGATCAGCCGCCGTAAAAAGCAGGAAACTGGGTTGACCCAAAAATACGGCCATCTGGCGATAATGTTCGGGATCGAGTGTGGGAATCGGTTTAAAATCCGACTCATCGCTTGAAGTGACACTTTCTTTGTAAGGCAGATTGACTCGAATGGAGTGGGCGCGCTCGGCGTCAGTCCAGGTATCCCTTGCAGGCATAAGCGGCTGAAGGGTTTTACAATGTGCCCCCAGATGGTGGTAGCCCTCCATAAAATTCTCAACGAGAACCTTCCAATTGAAAGGGCAGTCCCACTCCTTTGTGATAATGACCTTCATGTCGCCTAGGTTCCAACCGCGCAGGTCGCGATCGAGTTCCGTGTATTGCTCAGCCACAGGAGCGGCATCACCTGAGAGATTCAGAAAGACAAATCCATGCCAGACTTCACAACGAAAGGTTTTGAGCCCCACGTCGTCGCGCTGGAAGCACTCGGCTTTGTGCATCTCGGGACACCCTTTGAGGCGGCCGTCGAGTTCGAAACTCCAATGATGATATGGACACAAAAATATCCGCGTATGTCCACAGCCAGGTTTTCCCTCCGTGGCATCAGCTGGGCCGTGTCCATCGTAGCCGAAGCCCGGTGGCATGATATCCATCGCGCGGTGTGGACACACCCTCGAGAGGACCCGGATTTCGCCATCCTTGCCGTGAACAACGATGAGAGGTTCGCCAAGGACATCGAGATTAATGAAATCCCCAGGCTTCGGAATCTGGGACTTGTGGGCGAGACACACCCAACCCGCACCAAGGATATGACCCACC
This sequence comes from Terrimicrobiaceae bacterium, assembly GCA_044344595.1. GTDB lineage: Bacteria > Verrucomicrobiota > Verrucomicrobiia > Chthoniobacterales > Terrimicrobiaceae > UBA967. The sequence continues at coordinate 25,068 of JBIJCR010000002.1, read as the reverse complement.
TCCCAATCGAGAAACTCGGCACTTGTGTAAGAGGCCGCCGGGAGTGTGCGACTGCGCTCAAGCGGGATGTCAGCGGTTGCTTGGATATCACGTAGAATGTCTTCCACGCTGAGGTCATTGTGCGGATGACGATAGTTATGCCCTGCATGGCCCAACCCGTTGCGCCCGGTGAAGGGAGAGGCGCCGTCCTTGACGGTCGCCTCTGAAAAAAACGTCGTTGAAGTATCCATAAAACTTTTACGGTTGGGCTAGGCTTTTGATGGGCTCAAAGCTGATGCCGGATTCGATCGGATTTTCCTTTTTAATGAGTCCAAATTTCAGCCACCACTTGGAAGTGAGCGCCCAGTGCTCCTTGATTTGGTCGTTTTTCAGACCCAAAGGTGGATTACCGGGAATGACGCCCATGAATTGGGCGGCCTGGGACAAATCAAAGCAATAAATGCCGCCAGAGAAGGGCTTGTCATCCTTGCCGAGGACGTCTTCGACATCCTTGACATCAAACTTGATGCCCTTGGCGATGATCGCATTGCCTTCGGCGGGATTTTTCCTCCACCAATCCACGGCGTCCCAATAGGCCTTCATCGCTTTTTTTGCGAGTTCGGGTTTCGCCAGAAAGGCATCGCTCATATAGAGGCCATCGCCGAGGAGACCGGTTTTCAACCATTCCTCTTCACCCGAATTCGCCACGGCTTTCGAGCCTTTCAGGGATTTCAAGACCTGGCCTCCGAAGGGTTCCCAGAACTCGCCTGCGGCAACCTTGCCGCTGACCATGGCCGACACGGCATCATCCATGACGACATTCACATATTTCACCTCGTCAAATTTCACTCCGTTTTTTTCGAGCCACATGGCCATGAAAATCTGAGTGAGACCGCCTTCCAAGACGGCGAGAGACTTGCCCTTGAGGTCCTCAGCCTTCTCGATCTTTGGAGCGAGGATGATTTTATCTGTGCCGATGGACGGATTGGTTATGGCAACAAGTTTGATTCCATTGGCCGCGTCGGCCGCGATGGGAGCGTATTCGCCCGTGCTCGAGGCCACATCCAGATTTCCAGACGTCATCTGCCCGAAGCTCTCATAAGGGTCCTCTATAATCTGAATATCCAGATTGATATCGGGAGCGAGGTTCTTCTCTTTGGCAATGAACCAGAATCCATATCCCGGCCATGAAAAGAGCGAGACGCGGACTGTTGGAGTGTCTGCGGCGTGTGCATCGGCAAATCCGACACAGACCGCGATTGCGAGTATTGCGCTTTTTATTTTCATAGGTTTTTTACAGTTGGGTTGTTTCAGTGGTTGTTCCGGAGATGGGGAAAAGCGAGCCAGCGGAGAAAGCGAATGAACGCATCGGAGATGAAGCCGAGGACTCCGATCATCAATATGCAGGACAAAATAACATCCATCCGCACGACGCGGCGGGCCCGCATCATAACGGCACCGATGCCATCGGTGGATGCGACGATTTCGGCGATGACGAGATACGTCCAACTCACTGCAAGCATCTGCCGCATGGTATCCAAAAAAAACGGAAGAGCGGCTGGAATGATGACTGAATGGATCGCTTGAAGGCGTCCGGCACCAAGGGTTCGGGATACTTCCACGAGGTCCTTTGGAACACGCTTGGTGTCGTCCATGAGAAGGCTGATGAGAAACCAGACAACGCCGATGACAAGAAGGGCGATTTTTTGCTCGTTGCCGGTGCCAAGAAGCGCCAAGAGGAGAGGAATGAAGCTTGGTGCAGGAAGATAGCGGAGCGGCGAAACGAGGGGATTCAGCAGGCCCTCAACGGCAGGAAAGGCTCCCATGGCGATTCCGAGGGGCAAGGCTATGGCGGCGGCAATCAGAAAACTGATTCCGATCCGTTGCAGGCTGGCGAGCACATCAAGGGCAAAGTCTTTTTCGGAAAATAGCCCGACTGTTGTTGAGAACACCTGCGTGGCCGTGGGAAGAAGGTTGGTGAACTTCTCCGCGCGCGGAGCAAATTGCCAAGCCAGCATGAACATGGTCAACCCAGCCAGCATGAGCGTTACTTTCGCGGCAATGGCGAGCGGAGATTGGTAATCAAACCAGCCCTTGAAAAATCTCCGAAAGCACTCGGTAGAACCCTGGATTCCTTTCATTGCGGTGTGATGTTGCGGCATGGCGCGGGGAGTCACAATAGGAAGACCATCCTATGCCTTTTGCATCTGTGTTTGGGATGCGAGAATGGCCTCGTGACGGTTGTGGACGCCCAGTTTTTGGAACATGTGGTCGAGGTGGTTTTTGACGGTGTGGGGACTGATTCCGAGAATCGTGGCGATCTCGTCGTTGCACTTGCCGAGGCCAAGCCAGTGAAGGACCTCCACTTCCCTGGGGCTCAGATGGGCAAGACGGGAATCACGCAGTGAATAGGCCGGCGCACGCGCTGCTCCCGAAGCCTTGCCAGTGGTTCGCACGGGGGGGCTATCCGGAGCTTTGAAGTCCGTTCCCACGGCACCACAAAATCGACCATCTACGAGTATTGGAGAGATACGGCTTGTGATACGAACATGCAAATCCCCGAAATGATAATCGATCGGATCCAAGTGGCAGTGCGACAGCTTGCGCTTGGGAATCCAATACCAATCACCCTCATCAGGGGATTCGTACCCATTCACTGGCACTAAGACAGGCTCTCCCGCTGCCCTGTGCCAACAGGCCACAAAGCGACCCGAGGCATCATGGCCTGCTGCATTTTGAAAGTGCTCGTCCCGAGCATCCAAAGCATTTGGCTCCCAGACCGACCATGTCGCAAGGAATCCTGTATGGGACTCCAAAGCCTTGCGTAAGATCCTCGAATACGTCTCGCGATCGCGAATCCCTGCCGAATGAAGCGATGCGAAGGCCGAAGCAAGGAACGAGGAGGTTTCAATCACACTTCATTCCCCTTCAGAAGAGTCTGGCGTAGCGGTCGGTTTCCCATTGGCTGATCGTCTGGTGGTATTCGCGCCATTCCTCGGATTTATAATGGATAAACTCGTCACGAAGGGCCTTCCCAAGGGTCTTTTCCACGAATGGATCAGCGGCGAAGGCTTTCACAGCCTCGTCGAGCGTGCGGGGGAGTTCACTGATGCCACGCGCGGCGAGTTCAGGCGGGCTCAGTTCATAGAGGTTGTCTTCTTGCGCCGGTCCCGGATCTAGGTTTTCGCGGATTCCCTCCAGACCAGCGGCCAGAACCAGGGCGGCGGCAAGGTAAGGATTGCAAGAGGCATCGGCATTGCGCGACTCGCATCGCCCACCGCACATCGGGATGCGAACCGAGTTCGTGCGGTTGTTGCGGCCGTAGGAGTTAAAAACGGGGGCCCAGGAATAGTAGCTCATGAGCCCCCGGCGCACGAGGCGTTTGTAGCTGTTCACCGTCGGCGCAAAGGCGGCGCAGAGAGCCGGCCCGTGTTTGAGGATTCCGGCGATGAATTGATAGCAGAGCGGAGAAATGCCGAGGCCGCGCGGATCATCATGCTTTTCGCAGGCGAAGAGATTGCTTCCTTGGGAATCGGACAGCGACATGTTGAAGTGAGCTCCGTTGCCAGTGCGATTGGCAAAGGGTTTCGGCATGAATGTCGCCAGAAGCCCCTCCTCAGCAGCATAGTGCTTGGCAAGCATTCTAAAGAACACATACCGGTCGCACATCGTCAGCGCATCGGCGTATTTGAAATCGAATTCAAACTGGGAATTGGCGTCTTCGTGGTCGACTGAATAGAGGTCCCAGCCAAGGCCGTTGATGGCTGTTCCGACCTTGTCGATCCACTGGTAGCGATCGAGAAATCTTTTCACATCGTAACAGGCCTTAACCAGATCGTCGTCCGGGTTGGGAATCTCGAGTTGTCCGCGTTCGTTGAGCTTTACCACGAAAACCTCACATTCGATGCCCAAGTTGAAGCCGAACCCCATCGAGGCTGCCGCCGCAAGTTGGTTCTTCAGGGCGACCCGTGTGCTGATCTCATAGGGTTCTCCGTGAAATGTGTTGTCCGCCGGGAACCAGGCGATCTCCGGGTTCCAAGGCAACTGGAATCCACGTTCCAGGTCGGGAACCGAGTTGATTTCATCGTCATTCGGACTCTGGCCGAGACCGTCCAGCGCATAGCCGGTGTAAAGTTCGGATCCTGCGGCAAAATCTTCAAAGTGGGCGATCGGCACGACCTTTCCTTTCGGTATTCCGTGTATATCGGGATAGGCTCCGATACAGTATTTGACGCCCTTGGCAGTGAGGTCTGCCGCCATCTCGATGGTGTTTTTTGTTTTCATAAGCTAAAAAAGTGCTCTGGAGTTCCTCGCCACTCGCTCTCAGGAAGGGGAGGGTTTTCACAGAGGCCGGAGCAAGTGATACGCGTCAGCGCATCGCACATCATTTCAAAGAGCTGGCAGCCGTCTTCAGCGCGTCCCCCGGATGGTTTTCCTGTTGTTCCATTGAGGCTGGTCTGGGAAACTGGATAGCTGAAAACGAGGCCTTCCGTGCGGTCGGGATCGTCTGCTAGCAGAAAGGCGCTCGTATCCACGCAATCCGGAGCGAGATGCAGGATGAGGTCGGACTCTGCCTTGTTGGCATGAAGGTCGTTGGCATCACTGGTAAATCGCACCGCAATCTCTGGGGTCAGAGTGAAGGTATCGACGAGGCCCACTTGGATTTTGCCAAGAAGTTCCAAGCGGATTTGATCCACGGCCACGCGTAGGGGTGCGTGGTTCCCAGCATGTGCGTTCACAAAAAGGATTTTTTTCCATCCTGTCGCCTCCGCCCAGCGCGCCCATTGCACCAATGATTGGATGAAAGTCAAAGGGGCCATGGAAAAGGTGCCTGGCCATTTGGTGGTGTGGGCGCCGGAGGATGTCAGCGAGAGGGCTGGAGCGAACGGAACCCCAGTGCGTCGACTGACTTCGCGGCACAGGGCTTCCGCGATGATCGTGTCCGTGGAGATCGGCAGCGCAGGCCCGTGCTGCTCGGTTGCACCCAGCGGCAAGAAGATCATCGAGCACTTGATTTGAAGCGCACGGATTTGCGGCCAGGTCATCCGCGCCAATTCGAGTGATTGAATCCTATTCGACATCGTCGCCAATGGTGGTCATGCGGGGAATCGGAATCTGTTCAATAACCTCCTCCTGCGGCGGGTGGATGAGATTTTCCAATCTTGAACGCGTTGCCTTGAATGCCTCCGAGTCGATCTGGGCTCGGTCGCGTGGGCGCGGAACGGGATTTTCAATCCACTCCACGACCCTGCTGGGATTGGTTCCAAGAACCAGAATTCGATCCGAGAGGTAAACCGCCTCGTCAAGGTCGTGCGTGATAAACAGGATGGTGACGTCCAAGTTTTTCCAGATTTGCAGAAGATAAGCCTGCATTTGCGATCTTGTCTGTGCGTCCAGCGCACCAAAAGGCTCGTCCATGAGCAAAATGCGCGGCCGGTTCGCGAGCGCCCGAGCTATGGCGACGCGTTGTTTCATACCTCCCGAAAGTTGGTGCGGGTAGGAATTCTCAAACTTCGACAATCCGACCAATGCGATCCACTCTCGAGCCTCGGATTCTGCAATACTGGCGGCTTGGCCAGACATCCGCAGGCCGAACATCACATTTTTTTTGACGGTGAGCCAGGGGAAGAGCGTGTAGCCTTGAAAGACCATTCCACGATCTGGACCAGGCCCTTGCACAGCATGTCCGTCCAACAAAATCTCACCCGATGTGGGGGATTCGAGTCCCGCGATTGTTCGGATCAGGGTGGATTTACCGCAACCGGAGGGGCCGAGCACGCAGGTGAATTCGCGTCGGTGTACGCAGAAGGAAATGCGATCCAGAGCGTGGTGGATAGTGCCTCCGGAGTAAAAGCTCTTGCTTAGTGCGCGGACGTCCAGAGTGACCGGGCGCTCTTTGAGGCGGGCGAAACGCTCGGCAACCGCCGGGCATGGAATCAATGAATCGAAACTCATGCGAGAACCTTCTTGGGGACAAAGATAGTGAGCTTTTGCCCCACATCTCCGGCGGATATTTTTTGCCACGGAAAAAGATTACGGCCTAGAGCCTCGAGGATGCGATCGGTGGCGAATCCGATAAACCCTATGATCAAAATCGCGGCAAAGACATTGTCGTAGATACGGTATTTTGCCTGTTGGTTGATGAAATAGGTGATGCCCGAACTTGCTCCGACATATTCGGCAACAATCAAGTAGGTCCAGGCCCATCCGAGAAGAATTCGCATGTCATTGTAGAGGTCGACGGCGATGCCTGGCAGAACGACATTAAACAGGATTTGCAAACGCCCCGCGCCGAGTGTCTGAGCCGCCTCGACGAGTGAAGGGTCGAGTTTCCGTGTCGTGTTTGCAACAACAAGCACTTGCTGAAAAAATGTTCCGATGAAAATGATGGCAATTTTCGGACCGTCGTAGATTCCCATAATGGCCACAGCAAGGGCTCCGAAAACCGGAGCGGGCATATAACGGATGAAATCAACGACCGGTTCGCTCAACCGCGCGAAGAAGGGAAATGTCCCACACAGAATTCCGAGTGGAACTCCAAAAAGTGAACTCCAGAAAAACCCCCAGAAAATAATCCTGATGCTGTGCCAAAGACTTTCATGCAGCCAGGGTTCGCCATTGCGGCGCGGGGGCGTGGTGAAGCTTCGATACAGCGACTGAACCACTTCGTGTGGCGCGGGAAGAAACACGGGATTGGCTGGAATGCCCTCAGCGGGTGGGATTCCGGATTTCTGCAGTTTTTCATTTTCAGAAACGAATATCTTCTTCTCCACCAGCATATCCGGCTTGAAGTAAGCCACTTTGCTGGCGTCGGTGATTTTCACCAAGGGATGCCAAACGAAGGGAAGATAACTCACCGCAGACCAGAGCAAAATCGGTATGAGGAATGAACACCACAGCAAAATGCCACAAGTCGTCGGCCGAAGCGGAGCAAACGGAGAGAGTAGGTTTTTGAGATGCGCTGAAACTCCGGCAGAAGGCATTTGCATTTTTCGATCCGCAGCGAATGAGACTCTTTCCATCGACTACTTGAATGGAGGTGGCATGTGGCGATGTTCGGTGCCGCTCACTGTGCGGCACCGCGAAAATTGGCGTATCGTTTACAAGCCTTCGGTGATCGAGGGGTCTATGTAATCGGCCACAGCTTGGGATTTTTCGTAAACCTTGTTCTCCACATTGAATTGGTCGACGACCGCGCCGGATCCGTAGATCGAGCTCAGACCACTGCCTTTAGCGAAGGCTTGTTTGGCCTCGGCAAGGGTCAGGATTTTGGTTCCTCCGATGAAGGCTTCGTATTCTTCTGGGGCGAGATTCACTCGCGCGGCCATGCTTTTCACAGCATCCGCGTGTGTCTTTGGATTGTTTAGATAATCAACGATTTGATACCAGACCTTTGCAATTTTTTTCCACTCTTCGGGGTGGGCGGCAAGGCTCGCAGGGTTCACGGCCAGCACATCGTAGATCAAACCGGGAACATCCGCGCTGGTGTAGATGGCTTTGGAACCGGGCACGGCTTTCAAAGCCTGTCCGGAATTCGGCTGCCATGCGCCAATAGCATCCACATCCCCCGAAGCGAACGCCTTAGGCGTCTCGTGGGTCGGAATATTGACCAATGTCACATCAGCTTCCTTCATGCCATTCGCCTCAAGCGCCTTGAGCAGTAATAGGTGATCAACGAAACCCAATTCGACACCAATTTTTTTTCCTTTAAGGTCTTTGACAGAATCGATTCCCGGTTTGGCAACGATCATATCGTTCCCATTGCTGAAATCATTGATCAAAATTGTTTTACTGGGTGAACCAGTCGCACCTGTGACCAGAGCGTCTCCGTTCGTCATGCAAACCGCATCGACTTTTCCTGCCGCGAAAGCCTCCATGGAGGGGACATATTCAAACCACTCAAAATGCACATCCACTCCGGCGTCCTTGAACCAGCCCTTGTCGATGCCGACCTGCCAGGCGGTCCATCCTGGCCAGTCGCTGTAGGCGATTTTTAAAGCCTCCGCATGGATGGTGCCGACTGATACGGCAAACCCAAGTACTGTGATTGCAATAGTGAGAAGTGGATTTTTCATGGCGTAGTATTATTTTTTTATCCCGAAGTAATACGGGCATCGTGTCTGAAGCATTCAGCGTGCCAATTTGAGAAATGAATGCAAAGCCATATGAAATCTGAGGAAGCCTTGCTCGTGGCGTGCCCAACCGGACATAAATGCCCACAATTGAGCAGGGGATTGCTCGAAAAGAGACAGGTGAAGCTTACGGTGTCAAGGAGCGCAGATAAGCCCTCCAGCCCTGATGGTGAGAAATGTCGGGGGAGGTCTCCAGCGCCTCGGGTTCGCAAACGAAACCTTTAACCCAAGTCCGGTCAGCGAGCTCCAGACTGCCGATTGCCAGAGGTGGAGGGACAAGAGCTACGAAGGAACCAAATTCCTCGATCGGCATGTCCCAGATCTCAACCTCGATGTGCATCCCCTCCCCGGTTCGCCGCAGGAGTCCGGGCTTGGGAGGTTGGGTTGGCAGTGCATGGAGTCGGTAGTTCGCGCTCGTCGTCGTGGTACGCTGAAGTCTGGCGCGACGGTCTGTGAGTTGGTAATTGAGGGGTTGACCGCTGAGATGGGCTCCCACGACGGCCACGGAGATCATATCTCGTATTGTGGATTGGTTGCGTGCGATGGACGCGAGCCATTTGTCCTCAAAAGCAGGGCCTACCAGAGTGACGCCAAAGGGAAGGCCGTCGGAGCGAAATCCCGCCGGGATGGCAAGAGCGGAGAGATCGAGCAAGTTGACGAAATTCGTATAAGTGCCCAGACGACTATTTAGCTCAACGGGATTCGCCAAAACATCATCCACACGATAGATGGTCGGCGCGGTGGGAACGAGGAGTGCATCGATTCTATTCCAAACTGGCGCAATCGTGCTGCGGAGACGCTGAAGTTCGTAGATGCCTTGGAAGGCTTCCACGGCGGATTTTGGGGTGCCGCCGGTGATGATCCCTCGAACGACGGGATCGGTGTCATCCGGATGCTGTCGAATGAAATCGCCCACGGAGTGATCGCGTTCCGCAACCCATGGTCCTCCGTAAAGAAGTCGGGCGGTTTCGAGAAAAGGGTCAAAATCCACGGGAATGATTTCGCAGCCTTGTGTGCGAAATTTTTCCACGGAAGCATGGAAAAGGTTCTCGGATTCGGTATCGCCAAAAAACTCGAGCTTTCGGGGGACACCAAGACGCACCATGGCATGGCGAGCGGCCAACTTGGGCCCCGTGCGGGACCACGGATCGCGAGGGTCAGGGGCGGCTGCTATCCTGAAAACCGTGTCAGCGTCCTCGACGGTATTCGCAAAAATGCTCACGCAATCGAGCGAAGCGCAGGCTGGTAGAACACCACGCATGCTGAGAAGGCCACGGGTTGGTTTCAGGCCAACAATGTTGTTGAACGCCGCTGGAACGCGACCCGAGCCCGCAGTGTCCGTGCCAAGCGAAAAAGCCACCAATCCCGCTGCGACAGCCACGGCCGAACCAGAGCTCGATCCCCCGGAAATAAAATCGGAGTGGTAAATACTACGGCATGCGCCATGCGGGGTTCGCGTTCCGACAAGCCCGGTCGCAAATTGATCCATGTTTGTTTTTCCAAGCATCAACGCCCCCGCATTGCGGAGTTTCTGGACGACAAAAGCGGATTCAGCAGGCGTGAACGCGAAAGCGGGACACGCGGCGGTGGTCGGAATTCCCGCCACATCGATGTTGTCCTTCACCGCGAAAGGAACCCCAAAAAGCGGCAGCGTGGAATCCATGGATAGAGCCTCTTTTAAAACCTCATCTTGGGGGCGAAGAAAAATCCAGACGCTGTCGTCACCGCGCCGGGCAATAGATCGATAAATCCCTTCGATCAATTCTTCGATGGTTAGCACGCCGGTTTGAAGGTCATGCCGGATGGATGAAATAGTCATGATTCGAGGATGGCGGCAAGATGCTCGCCTGCCGCCACAGGGCGGTTCTCAGCGGCAGCGAGGGAGTGAATTTGTCCATCACAGGGTGAGGACACGCTGATTTCGGTTTTCATCGATTCCACAATGAACAACACATCCCCCTCGGAGACGAGGTCCCCGACTTTAACCAGAACTTTCCACATGTTGCCGGCCACCGGGGAATCCACAAAGCGGCCATTGTCGGGGAGTTCGATGCCTGCCGGAACGGCTGCCACAGGGACTTCCTCCTCCACCTTGAAACCAGCTTCCACCCAACGCTCCCGCTCGGCATGAAAGGACGCCTGCTGCTTAGCTTTGAAGATGGCGCATTCGTCGGCGATCGATTTGAGGAAGGCATTGTAATCTCGGAGACGAAACTCGCTTTCCTCGATCCTCGGGGAAAACCGTCCATGTGGAAAATCCTCGCGAATCTGAAGTAATTCCTCGCGGCTGACGGGATAAAAGCGGATTTGATCAAAGAATCGCAGTAGCCAGGGACGGGTGAATTCCTTGGTGGCATGAAAGCGGTTCCACATCTGAATCGTGCGACCGACAAACTGATATCCCCCCGGGCCCTCCATACCGTAAACGCAGAGATACGCGCCGCCGATGCCGACGGCATTTTCCGGTGTCCAGGTGCGGGCAGGATTGTATTTGGTGGTGACCAGGCGGTGCCGTGGATCGAGTGGCGTGGCCACTGGGGCTCCCAGGTAAACATCGCCGAGACCGAGGACCAGATAGCTGGCTTCGAACACAATCCGTTTGACCTCATCGATACTCTCAAGCCCGTTGATGCGCCGGATGAATTCGATGTTGCTCGGGCACCAGGGGGCATCGGGCCGGACCGATTTCATATAAATGCGAATCGCCTCCAGAGTGCTCTCATCCTCCCACGAAAGGGGAAGGTGGACGATGCGTGTTGGAACGACCATGTCATCAACAGCCGGGAGAGCTTCCTCCAGGGCCTGCATTTGCTGAAGCAGGCTTTCCAGTGGCAGGATGGTGCTATCGAAGTGGACCTGAAGCGAGCGGATGCCCGGCGTGATGTCGATAATGCCCGGTATGGTTTGACTCTCGAGAGCGTGTAGAAGCGCTTGAACGCGGAATCGCAAATTCAAATCCAACTCGAGCGGACCATATTCGATCAAAAGGTAGTCATCGCCTGCGCCACGGTAAACCACGCGCGGTCGGCTCCCAGTTGCGGGAAGATCCATGAGCACGGCCTCATCGAGATTCGAGACGGATTGGGAAACTCCAGTTCGCTTCAATCGCACCCGGTCGCCAGCCTTCAACTGACCCAGCTTCCAAAGCTCTTTTCTGGCGACGACAACCGGACACACGAACCCACCGAGGCTTGGACCGTCAGGGCCAAGAAAAATCGGCATGTCCCCTGTGAAATCGAGTGCTCCGATTGCATAAGCATTGTCGTGGATATTCGAGGGGTGCAACCCCGCCTCGCCCCCGTCCTTCCTGGCCCACTGAGGTCTTGGGCCGATGAGACGCACACCGGTGCGACTGGAGTTGTAGTGAACTTCCCATGTCGTCGAGAAAAGCATGGTGACATCTTCTTCAGTGAAAAAATCGGGAGCGCCGTGTGGTCCGTAGAGAACACCGATTTCCCAATCCCGCGTGAACTCCGGCCTTTCGAAAACGGGGGCTGGTTCTTGAAGAGATTGCCCGCCTGCGATGCGCAGAACATCGCCCGCTCGCAGAGCCCGTCCTCCATGACCGCCAAACCCTCCCAGAGTGAAGGTGGATCGACTGCCAAGATACTCCGGAACATCGAAGCCCCCGCGAACAGCCAGGTAGGCGCGTGCCCCGGCACCCGCTGCGCGGCCAATTCGAAGTGTTTGTCCTGCCGCTGCGGAAACCGGTTCCCAAAATGCCACGGGAGAGCCGTCAAGAGTCGCCTCCATTTCAGCCCCGGTGAGACAGAAGACAGCAGGCGAGCGGAAACGAAGCGTCGGTCCGGAGAGGGTGATTTCAAGGCCTGCTGTGTTGGGCATGTTCCCGACTGCTTGGTTGGCCAGATTGAACGAGCGGTCATCCATCGGCCCGGATGGCGGAACTCCCACGGCCCAATGCCCGAGGCGGCCAGGGAAATCCTGCACAGTTGTTTGAGTGCCTCCCTCGAGGACATCGATTGCGAGGGACGGAATGGAAAGGTCGCGCAGCAAAGCCGTGCTCACTTGTCCACTTCGGAAGCGCGCATCCGCCAAGATGCCACGAAGATAAAACTGATTCGTCTCGACGCCGTCGAGGCGGGTATCCGCCAAGGCCGCATCCAGCTTGCAGATGGCGGACTCGCGGTCCGGCGCGGTGGCGATGATTTTAGCGAGAAGAGGATCGTAAAACGGTGTCACTTCCGTGCCCGAAACCACCCAGGCATCCACGCGCACGCCGGACGGGAAATGCACCTGGGTGAGCAAGCCCGCGCAGGGTTGGAAATTTTTGAAGGGATCCTCGGCGTAGAGGCGCGCCTGGATGGAATGTCCTGACGGCTCTCGAAGCTTGTGAATCCAGTCTTCGGGGAAGGATCCTGCAGCTTGGCGGAGCATCCACTCAACGAGGTCGATGCCGAAGACCTCCTCGGTGACTCCATGCTCGACCTGCAGGCGTGTATTGACCTCCAAAAAGTAAAACTGGTTTTCCGAAGCGTCGAAAAGAAACTCCACCGTGCCGGCTGAGGCGTATTGCACGGAAGCTGCCAAGTCGTGCGCCGCCTTGTGCAAACGGGATCGCGTGGACGCATCCAGTCCAGGCGCGGGGGTTTCCTCGATAACTTTCTGGTTTCGACGCTGTGCCGAACAATCGCGCTCGCCGAGAACGATCACACGTCCGTCGCCCAAACCGAAAATCTGAACCTCAATATGGCGGGCCACGCCGACATATTTTTCAACATAGACACCGCCCTCTTTGAAATTTGCCTCGCCCAAGCGCGTGACGGCGGCGAATTTTTCCCGCACCTCGCGCTCGTCCGCGCAGAGTTGGAGCCCGATTCCGCCTCCGCCCGCCGTGCTTTTCAGCATCACGGGAAACCCGATCCGGTTGGCCTCGACAAGAGCTTCACCGGCATCCTCCACAAGGCCGCTTCCCGGGAGCATGGGAACACCGGCGCGACGAGCAAGATCTCTGGCGATGTGTTTCAGGCCGAAGTCGGCAAGGTGTTCCGGACGGGGCCCCACAAACAGGATTCCTGAATCGCGACACGCCGCCGCAAATGTCGAATTCTCGCTTAAAAATCCGTATCCTGGATGAATGGCATCGACTCCGAGGCGCTTCGCTGCGTCGAGAATGGCATCCGTACGGAGATAACTTTGGGCAGCGGGTGCAGGGCCGAGACAGACTGACTCTCCCGCCATGTGCACATGGCGGGCTTGACTGTCGGGCTCGGAGTAAACCGCCACTGAGGCAATGCCCAAACGATCCAGCGTTCGGATGATCCGGCAGGCGATCTCACCCCGGTTCGCGACCAAAACCTTTTTCACGGGCGAGCCTCCCAGATGCTCACCCGGATCGGGGTTGGATTGTAAGCGTTGCACGGATTATTGAGCTGGGGGCAGTTCGAAATGAGGCAGTGCACGTCGCGCTCGGCGATCATTTCGACATATTTTCCCGCCTCCGAAACCCCATCTGCAAACATCAGCCCGCCATCCGCGGTGACCGGCACATTCATGAAAAAATTGATATTGTGGGCCAGGTCGCGCTTCGTCAGGGGAAGGCCGGATAACACCATTTGAAGCAGGAAGCTATCGCGGCAATTGTGCATGAATCGTTTGCGCAAAGCATAGCGGACCATGTTGCTCTCCGCAGCGCAAGCGCCGCCGAGCGTGTCGTGCCGGCCGCATGTGTCCGCGGTGATCGTCAGCATGGTGTTCCCCCGATTTGAGAGAAGCGCCGTGCCGGTCGTGAGGTAAATGCCGCCCTGCTCTCGGATCGTGACCTGGGCGTCGTAGCGTTCCTCGAGGTCGGTCGCATCGAAGAAAAAAGTATCCGCCGCCTGGTTCCCCTCTAGGTCGGTGATGCGAAGCGTCTCTCCGGCCGCGATTTTGTGAATCCATCCGTCCCCGGCGGGAATGATCTGGCTGAAAGCTGCATCCGCCTCGCTCAACGGGCTCTCGACATAGTTCAAGGTGCTCATAAAAAAAGACGCTCGCTGAGTTGCATCGCCCGTCCACACTCGGGGCGAAAATTCCGGCAAAAATCATCCTGTCCGGCGGCTTCGCAGCGCGATATCGAAATTTCCACGGGAATCCTCGGATATTCGCCGGCGGGGTGCATGGGATGCGGGGAATTTGAAAAAACGACCAAGAGATCGATCTCGCTCCGGAGCGTGACGCAGGCACCTGCGTGGCAATGGGCCGGATGGTATTCCAACCTGCCGGAATCGTCCGCTGTCACCTTGCTGAAAAAATTCACATTCGCCACAATATCCCGGAGTCCGAGGCCATGCTTGGCCAGTTCGATTAAAAAATTGTCGTGGGCGTTTCGAAGAAAATCGTTTCGCAACTCTTGGTAGGATCCCTCGCCAAACGACCTTTTAACAATTTCCGCCGTCGTGCGGCCGCCGAGCGGATCGTGCCACCCGAGCGAGTCCTCCACGATCGAGGCCATGGCATGCCCCATGTCGCTCATCAACACATGTCCGCGCGTGAGTTTCGCCGTGTGCAGAGCCTTGAGGGTGTCGGGGACATTCAGACGGTCGAGCGGATTGGCTGCATTGAAAAACAATGTCGAGAGGTTCGCCCCGGCGCCGCCGGCTTTGATTTGGATCGCCCGATGCCTGGGCACGCGCATCGACCACATGCCGCCGCCGGGAAGGGATTCGCTGTAGTTCATTTTTTCAAGGGATGAAGTGGAGGAATAATGGTGCTGGTGAGCGTTAGCTTGCCGACCTTCACGCCCTTGCAGGTCGCGAATACATCGCAGATTTTGCGAAGAGTCATACCGGGGCCCTGAACAAGGATGACTTCCATAATGTGGTCGCCCTCGAGCTGCACTTGCAGCGAGCCGATCACTTCGTCGAGGTGTCGGCGCTTGAGGCTAGCGAGGTCGGACAGGATGGTATTTTTTCTCTGGCTGTAGAAAAGAGTGATTGTGCCGGCCATGACGGCGTCGCCTGCGTCCTTGCGGTGCTCGATCAGGCTTTCCGTGATCATCGATGTGAGGGCTTGTGATCGACTCTCAAAGCCCCTCTGCACTACCAAGCCATCCAACTCGATCGAAAGATCCCGAGGCAACGAGACGCTGATCCGGGTCACACCATTAGGGACTTTGCTACTGACTTTTGCCGCCGCGCGTTTCATTAATACGAATTTTTACAAATGTAATACTCGATAGGCAAGACTTGTTTGTTTCATGCCATGGCGGGATTTCGAAGGTGACGTGGGTCGTCTGGTATTAAGGCCGGACCGGGAGGTGGCTACAGGTGCCGAACGAGGTCACTTTTCTCGAAGCGGACTTTAGGAAGGCCGGCGTATTTGTCATCGGCGGAGCGGTAGCCGGCAGCGCAGGCGACGATGGTGTTGAAGCCCTTGGCAGGGAGATCGAGGATGGCGTCGTATTCGCGCGGGTCGATGCCTTCGAGCGGACAGGTGTCCACGCCCACAAGCGCGGCTGAGGTCATAAAGTTCCCGAGGGCGATATAAACCTGGCGGGCGGCCCACTCGCGGACCCAGGCCTGGCGGGGGCCGGCGATGACATCCGCCATCATCATGTCGCGGTAGAAACCGAGCGACTCGAGTGTGATTCCGCGAACCTCTGCGATGCGGGCGAGGTATTTTTCCATGTAAGGAACATCGACTTTTTCAGGAATGGCGAAGACGACAAGATGCGAGGCGTCGGTGATCTGGGATTGGTTCCAGGAATGCGGACGCAGCTTCGCGCGGAGGTTGGAATTTGTGACGACAAAGAACTGCCAAGGCTGGAGTCCGTAGGACGATGGCGAGAGAACGAGAGAGTCCTCAAGCGCCTGCCAGACTGGAGCGGGAATGGTTTTGGAGGCGTCGAATTGCTTAGTGGCGTAGCGCCATGTCTGGGCGGCGAGAAGCTGGTCGATGGTGATTGGATTCATGCTCCGCGATGGGAATGTGGCGGAGGCGTGACATCAAGACTTTTCATAAAAGCCCATTACTCGCGGTTCCTTCGCAAAGCGCCGCATGACGGGGTCGTTCATAAGATAGTTGAAAAGGTCGGATGGAATTGTGGGCTCGGTGGCCCGGAGAATGGCAGCAGCCTTTCCAAAATCACCGAGGCGCATGGCGACATAGGCAGCGCAGAAATCCTCCGATGTCGTGTATCCCTGGGAGAGGTAGAGAGGAAGGTATTCATCCATCGTTTCACTGAGCGCTTGAAGGCAGAGAAGCGTGATAATTTCCGTGGAGGCGCGGTCGGGCTTTGATCCACGAATATTGAGCAGGGCGGCGAAGGCTTTATTGGCGGTGACGAGAGCAAATGATTCATCCTCTTTTAATGGGGTTCTGGCGTCGATAGCGCGTTGGATGCCCTCTGAGACGCCACTCCTGTAAAAGAAGCGACCAACGAGTGTGTTTGATCCGGCGAAGATCGCCAGTAGAGCAGCGGCGGCGAGAATTTTGAAATTCCGAGACCGATTTGGCCCATCCATGCGCTGGGAGGAATCTTGCCGAGTTCTCCTGCGGCGCAGGGTCCCGTTTGAGGAGGGTTCGAATTGTGGAGACTGCCCGGTTTTACGCAAATGCTGGCTCGAATTTTCGAAGAGCCCCGGATCAGGGTTGTCATCAACTCGACGCGGGCGGATATTCATTTGTGTTTTCTGGGAGGAAACTGCGGCATCACCGAAGTCCCTATCACGTCGCGGAGGCAATGGAGATTTTTCGGGCAAGCTCATGGACTTTGTTTGGATTTTCGTTTCAGCATTCCGGCGCGCATGTAGAAATCGTGCGCGCTTTGCAGAGAGTATTCCAAGCTGCGGCTGCTCTTCCAGCGAGTTATCTGGCGAAAACGTGCGGAATCCACCACCCAGCGATCCGCCCAGATGTCTCGGGCACGGTCTCGCGTCAGGCTGGGAGTGGATGCCCGGAGTTTCGGAAAGGCATCCACGATCAGGGAGAAACATTTGATGATGACCTGAGGCACGGGAATGGTGACGCCACATCCATTTGTAGTCAGAGCTGCCGCATTGATGAGCTCGCAGTCGGTGATTGTATGGTCGGAGGCGATGTAAAAAGGACCTGAGTTGCTGATTTCCCAAGAGATGTTTACAGCTTCAAGGAGGTCCTCAACGGCGATGAAGCTGTATTCCTTTTTTACTAGGCCGGGCTTTGGTCTGACAAGGCCTGCTGCCATCTTGAAAAGCGGAAGCGTGGCGGTGTCGCGCGCGCCGAGAACCATGGGTGGTCGGAGGATAGTGATGGGGCGCCCAGCATGAGAATAGCGAATGGCGTTTTCGAGTTCGAGTTTGGATTTTCCGTAAAGTGTTATGGGAGAGTCGGCGTCCTCCTCGGTGCGAGCATGGGTTCCGGAAGGGGTGGGACCGCCTGCGGCTTGGGAGGAGAGTACGACGATCTTGCAATCAGCAGGAAGCGCCGCAAGAACACTCAGTGTCCAATCGACGTTGACACTTTGGTATTCTTCGCGACTCCTTGCAAAAAGAACTCCAGCAGAGAGCAATGCGTGGGTGGGTCGAATGTTGCCCCAAGTGGATGGATCGGCGTCCAGCGCGACGACATCCGCGTCGGAAATGCCCTCAGTGCTGAGCTGCCGGCGGAGTTTTTCTGCATTCCGGACAGGAGCCAAAATGCGTGTGCGATTCTGCACTTCCTGAACGAGCATATTGCTGCCCACAAAACCGGTTGCGCCGGTGAGTAGCAGCGTTTTCATTCCAGACCGTACGAGGCGGGATCAGGGAGTGGGCTGGGAAGTCGCACCGGCAGCGGGGGCTGGTTGTTGGTTTTGCTGGCGCTGGATTTTATACTTGTCCACAACTGCACGGGCGTCGGCATCCGTCTCGGCGAGTTTGATGAGATCGGTGAGCATCTCAGTGTAGCGGGCTTGAACCTGCTGGGATTGCTCGACGAGGGACTCGCGTTGTTTGACGAGATTGCCCAAATTTTTTTCCGATTCGACCAGTGATCCGATCTGGCGATCCAGATTTTCGGCTTGCCATTTCATGCTGCGGCCGTTTTGACCAAGACTGCTAATTTGAGCGAAAAGAAAAATCGAGAAGGCAAGTGCTAATAGGGCAAGAGGAAGGTGGACGTTTTCAGGACCACTGCTCTTCAAGTTAAAATCTTCGATGTTGTAATCTTCCATGGTCTTTTTTGCGGGGGGCTAGTTTGCTTTGGCTTCGATGCCGTATTTTTTGAGAAGTGTGGCGATCTTTTGGTTTTTATTCTGGAGCTGCAGGGACATGAGATCGCGAATCACCGAAGGCCCGACTTGGTTTGCGAGTTGGGATGCGGAATCGATGAGTTGTTGCTGGGCCTGCAACTGCTGCTGTTGGCTTTGGATTGAGAGCTGGCGGGCTTGAATTTCATCCTGCTGATTTTGGAGGCCTCGCTGAAGGCTCTGGTTGCTCCAATTTGACACAAGGAACCAAAGGCCGAGGAGAACGGCTACAGAGCAAGTTGCTGTTGATATAAGTTGTTGAGGCATTGTTGAATTATTTAAAGAATAAGCATTTGAAATTAAACCCCCGACGCCGTGCGGCGTCAAGTCGCAATCCTCATGAAAAGCAGAACTTGAATGTCCTCGCCTGCCAAAAAAAGCATCGCCATCAGACGCACCGATAGGGTAATATAGCGTTCATCTAGAACAAATTCATGAGCCAGCTACCATCACTCAGTTCCACTTCGGTGGACTCCCCCTTCATCAACAGCCTTGGAATGCCTTTCGTGCCCATTCCAAGGTTTTCGACGCTTGTGTGCATTTGGCCCACACGTGTGAGGGACTTTGAGGCTTACGCCTCAGAAAAAGGTGTAGCCATACCTGACCAGTGCTCAGGTTCAGGGCCGGAGCATCCTATCGTGAGTGTAACATGGAAGGAAGCGGCCGACTTCTGCGAATGGCTCACAGAGAACGAACGTGCAGCCGGCCGTCTTCCAGAGGGGGCTATTTTCCGTCTACCGGGCGATCTTGAGTGGAGTGCAGCCGTCGGCTTGCCCCATGAAGAAGGAACACGCCCAGACCAGCGCAGCGGGGAACTCGATGGCTACCCATGGGGAACAAGTTGGCCTCCACCGAAAGATGCGGGTAATTACTCGCAGGAACTGGGAATCGATGGATACGAGTTCACCTCACCTGTTGGCAGTTTTGCTGCTAACAAATTTGGAATCTATGACCTGGGCGGAAATGTTTGGGAGTGGTGCCAAGATTTCACAGACCGTTCACAGGATTCTCGCGTGCTTCGCGGAGCCTCTTGGTTCAATGGCTATCAGGATCGTATGAAATCTTCTTTTCGTAATGACTTAGGACGCCCTGACACAAGGTATTCAAGCTTCGGATTCCGCGTTGTACTTGGAGCTACACTAAAACATTAAAGGCCCTGCTGGCTTCATTTTTCTTCTAGGAGACTCAGATTTGCCATCAGCCTTTCTCAGTATCGACTCACTGAAGAATCTCCAATGCCAATATTCCATTTGACGCAGCCTTTCCTAACAGATAACGCCTGCAAAGTCACTGCTCCCTCACTTAAAATCATCTTCTGCAATGGAAATGCGGGCCACGCAAAATACCTCATCTTATCTTTGCGCGATCCGCGCTTAGCGTGAGAAGTCATTATCACGGTCGATAAGCTAAACTACAATGTTGCCTCGCCAGAGCAGAGAATATCAATAAAGGTGCTTGGGCTTGTCGCGGATAGCAATTTCTGAACAAGAGCCGTTTTGCTGCAGAGCCGAGCGATGGTTCCTACAACGCGAAGATATTCATTATTGAGCGCAGAAGGAATGCTAACAACAAAAACGAGCCGGATATTTTCTTTTGTGTCCTTGGAGGGGAAGCCTTCATTTGAACGGCCAGCTGCCATAACAAGAGATCCGACGGCATCCGTCCTTCCGTGGGCAATGACGATTCCGCAGCCTTCGGCATCAATTGCTGGGGCATTTCGCTGCATAACGGATTCCTTAAGGGCATTCCATTGAAAAATGCGGATATCCCCACTGAGTGAAGCCAGCACTTCGCCTACGGCGGAATCGATTTCTTTTGACGAGAGGGAAAGGTTAACGTGGCCAGGTTGTAAGATTTGGCGGATGGAGATCATATATTGCTACCAGTCCATTTGAGTTTGCGGCGGAGAACTTCGGTGAATGGCCTTTCAGGAAGCATAGCCAGCGGGAGGATACGCTCGCTTTTTTCAAGGCGGAGCAAGTCGCCGCCGGATATCGGAAACCAGCTCTGAGCATCAACGGAAACGAAAGCTACCTGCCCGGGCTTCGCAACTTGGATTTCGACGACAGAAGTGTCGCTAATCACGACCGAACGGTTCGTGAGAACATGCGGGCAGATAGGGGTGATGACAAATCCCCCCGAGTCAGGCATGAGGATCGGTCCGCCCGCCGAAAGCGAATAGGCGGTGGAGCCGGTCGGTGTAGCAACGACGAGGCCATCGGCATTGTAATCGGTGAGTGGAAGGCCACCCAAAGTAACGCGCATTTGAACGAGTTGGGAGCGCTCGCCGCGGCTCACGACCACATCGTTCAGCGCAAAGAGCGTGCTCACATTTCCCGATGTCTTTGTAAGGACAGCCTTAAGAAGGGCGCGCCGGCTCAGTGCGTAATCGGCCTTGGCAATGCACTCAGCAGCGCGTCGAATTTCATTAGAGCCTAAGCATGTCAGAAATCCGAGCGTGCCTATATTGATTCCGAAAACGACAGGCAGAGCAGATTTTATTCTCTGAACAACGCGGAGAATTGTTCCATCGCCGCCGATCACAACAAGAAGACCACATTGCTCGGCAAGCGAGGTCTCATCAAGGTCGGATTCCATGCCCGCGAGCGGCGCGGTGTTTTTGTGCAGAAGGAAAGCAAGCTCGTTGCGCTCGAGTTCAGAAACCATCTCGCGCACCACTCCGGCGGCGTCAGGTTTTTCGGCATGGGCGACCAAGCCGATCATGCTGAGCAGGTACGAGGACTCCAAAGGGTGGAGGAAAGCGGCATGTCTTGATGCGCTGACATAATAAGTTCATCATCTATGAGCCAAACGCTAAAGTCAAAAGCAACGCCAAACTGCGCACGGATTTTCCAAGGCACATGTTGCGTTCCCTCGCATGCAGGGGGATACTAGTCGGCTATGCTGTTCGAATTGGAGTCGAAATATGGTCCACAGGGTGATCAAGCTCGGGCGATCGCAGACCTGACACGGTCACTTTCCGCAGGAAATCGACACCAAACGCTTCTCGGCGTGACGGGATCCGGAAAGACATTCACCACGGCGAACATCATCAAGGAACTTGGGCGTCCAACGCTCATAATGTCACACAACAAGACTTTGGCCGCGCAGCTCTACAGCGAATTCAAGCAGTTCTTCCCGCACAACGCTGTGGAGTATTTTGTCAGTTATTTCGACTATTATCAGCCAGAAGCCTATATACCTCGTTCGGACACATATATTGAAAAAGACTCCTCGATCAACGAGGAGATCGAGCGCCTCAGACTCTCAACGGTGAGTTCACTGCTGACACGCCGAGACACAATTATCGTGGCAAGCGTTTCATGCATTTATGGACTCGCATCCCCCGAAGATTTTTTGCAAATGCTCGTGACGATCCAGCCGGGACAGCGAATCACCCGCGAGGAATTTCTCTCAAAAATCGTGGAGATGCTTTATGAGCGCAACGACATCGCCTTCGGTCGAGGAAAGTTCCGTGTCAGGGGTGATGTGGTGGAGGTTCATCCGGCTCAAAATGATGACGAGGCTGTCAGGGTTGAGTTTTTTGGTGATGAAATCGACCGGATCACCGTGTTTGACCCGTTGACCGGTCATGCCAGTGCCACACTCAAGACGTTCACGCTTTTTCCGGCAAAGCAATTTGTCATGCCCCACGAAAAACTCCGGACGGCCATGGCCGGAATCCGAGGGGAGTTGGAGGAGCGGGTTGCAGAGTTCGAACGCCAAAACAAATTTATCGAGGCCCAGCGCATCCGCATGAGAACCGAGTTTGATCTGGAAATGATGCAGGAAATGGGATTCTGCAACGGCATAGAAAACTACTCGAGGCATCTCACCGGACGCCCGCCGGGGTCTCGGCCCTACACGCTCATGGACTTTCTACCGAAAGATCACCTGCTGGTCATCGACGAGTCCCATGCCACGGTTCCCCAGATTGGCGGCATGTATGCAGGGGATCGCTCCCGCAAAAGCGTTCTGGTGGAGTATGGATTCCGACTGCCTAGTGCTTTGGACAACCGTCCGCTGAATTTTGATGAGTTTATGGAGACAGCGAACCAGCTTGTCTATGTGAGCGCCACGCCTGGCAACTTTGAAATCAGCAATAGTATCGTGGGCAATTCGATCTGGATTCCCAATGCCGAGAATAAATTCGGCGAGGGAGGCAAGGCTTCAGGGCTCAAGCACGCCGCGCCCTCAACGCGCGAACTGGATGTAACGACTCCCGGCGCAAAGCTTGTTGTGGAGCAAATTATTCGCCCGACTGGCTTACTGGATCCTAAGATCACGGTTCGTCCACTCAAGGCCCAGATCGATGAAACGATCGAACTCTGCAGGCGCCGGATCGAGCTCAACGAGCGGATTCTCATCACCACTCTCACTAAAAAAACCGCCGAGGATCTTGCCGACTACCTTCGAGAAATCGGTCTTCGCGTGCGATATCTCCACAGCGATATCGATACGATCGAGCGCGTTGAAATCCTTCGCACTCTTCGCGCGG
The DNA here is from genome assembly GCA_044344595.1 of Terrimicrobiaceae bacterium. GTDB lineage: Bacteria > Verrucomicrobiota > Verrucomicrobiia > Chthoniobacterales > Terrimicrobiaceae > UBA967. The sequence continues at coordinate 2,255 of JBIJCR010000002.1, read as the reverse complement.
GTGACTGTGATATTCTGATAGGAATCAATCTCCTTCGCGAAGGTCTCGACCTGCCTGAAGTTTCGTTGGTTTGCATTCTGGATGCCGACAAGGAAGGCTATCTCCGTAGCCGGACAAGTCTTATCCAGACTGCTGGGCGTGCTGCAAGGCATCTCAATGGCGAGGTGGTTTTGTTTGCAGATACCATCACCGGCAGCATGCGTGATTTGCTTGATATCACGGAATACCGCAGAAGCCGCCAGGAGGCTCACAATAAAGAGCACAGCATCACACCCCGCAGCGTCGTCCGAGCCGTCCAGGAAAGCCTCCATGTCATAGTCAAAGGCCGTGAGGGCGAGCAGGGAATCCTACGCGAGGACTCTACTGGATTTGATGCGGCGGATCTTATTAGGGAATTGGAACGTGACATGGCGGATGCCGCATCGCGTCTGGAGTATGAGAGGGCAGCACTTCTGCGTGATCAGATCGCAGAGCTCAAAAATGGCACTTCCACGATAGGAGCTCCACACATTCGCAAGAAGGCGACCTACGCAAAGGCGGGTCGCAAGAAGCGGGGATAAATCAGAACGCTTTCCGGAGGTGGCTAGGGAGGATGCCGAGCTGCTCGCGGTATTTGGCAACCGTGCGGCGTGCCACTCCGAGGCCACGGTCCGACAGAAGTTTAACGATATCCTGGTCGCTGTAGGGATTGCGATTATTCTCCTCGCGCACGATCTGTGCGATCGCTTGCCGCACACTCTCGTTGCTCACGCCCTCTCCATCGCTGTTGGTATACCCGTGAGTGAAGAAATACTTCATCTCAAAAATACCATGCGGGGTCGAAATGAACTTCCCAGCAGCGGCTCGGCTCACAGTGGTTTCGTGGACACCGACGGCGTCTGCGACCTGACTCATGGTCATGGGCTTCAAGTGCGAAGGACCTCGCTCTAGAAATTCACGCTGACGCAGGGCGATCTCGCGGCCGATATTTAATATCGTCTGTTGGCGTTGTTGGATGCTTTTAATGAAAAAGTTGCCACCCCGTATTTTATCACGCAGGTACTCCCTGACCTCTTTCGATGAGTCAGCAAGCATGTCCTTGTAAGAGTCGGAAATTCTTAGGCGTGGGATTTCGTCGCTGTTCAAACTTACCGTGTAGTCTTCTCCGTCGTGTTCTACAAGCACTTCGGGTGTCACAACTTGATTCGTATCTGTTGCATAGGCTCGTCCAGGCATCGGATCTAGCCTTGCGATCAACTCGGCCGCGTGCTGGATTTCCTTTGGGTCCAGATCCAGAGCCTTGGCAATCTCATTCAGTTTTTTTCGGCCGAGTTCATCGAGGTAGTGGCGGACGATTCGAGTTTCGGTGGAATACTGGCGGCCTTGGCTTTTGAGTTGGATGAGGAGGCACTCTGAAAGGTTCCGGGCCGCTATGCCCGGGGGATCGAATTCCTGCACCTTTTCCAGCACCCTCTCGACTTCATCCGGCAGGCAATCCAACTCGGCGGCGATTTCGTTGATTGTGGATCTCAGATATCCGCCGTCATCGAGATTGCCGATGATTTCCACTGCGATGATGACATCGTTCTTTGTCCAGGAAGCCGTTTGGAGCTGCTCGAAAAGATGCTCGGCAAGCGTGGGCGGGCGCACCTGCGAATCCATGAAATGCTGACGCTTCTCGAGAGCCTCCCGAGTCCATGTCTCACCTGATGAACGCTGGGTGTAGTATTCGCTCCATTGCTCCTCAAGCGGACTTGCCTGCTCTTTCGTGGTCTCAGCCAATCTTTCAGGAACGAGTTCTTCCAGTGCTGGATTAGCTCTCAGCTCAGTGTCCACAAGTTGTCGGAGTTCGGCCAGTGGGGCTTGGAGGACATGCAGACTCTGCTGCATTTGCGGCGACAGCGATTGCTGAAACGCCATCTTTGCGACTTGTTGCATGCCTGCCATTGCTAAACTTAAGATTTAGGCACGTTTGCTGCTTTTGCAAGCACATTCCGCGCCAATCAGTTTATTCTCTACTCAGAGGCGATCTGCGTTTCTACGCTAACTTAATTGTCTGACAATTTTTCCTAACAAAAAAACTCAACTTCCTTCATCCAACTGCCGATTTGTTGGGTGTTGGAGAAAATCCACCCCAGTGAGGTCGAACACTGAACCAAAGCGGCCCGCCAGCGAGACGGACTTCGCACAATAGAAAGACAAAGGAAATGTCAGTAGTCATCAACACCAATTCAGCCGCCACATCGGCAGCCTACAATCTCAGCAACACCAACGTG
>JBIJCR010000113.1:0-7598 GCA_044344595.1 Terrimicrobiaceae bacterium | reverse complement strand
CGGCGGCTCTCGTAGTCGAAATCCACCGCCCAGTAGTCCACCCAATCGGTCCACTTCTTCGTGAGCACCTCGCGGGCTTCGATACCCTGCTTGTCTTTGCTGATCTTGATGAGATTGCCGGCTTCGCACACGACCTCGCTCTTGCCGGCTTTCAACTCGGCGGCGATCGAGTCGGCGATGCCTTGCGAGTAATAGACCGAGAAATCGGTGAGTTCCACGGCGAGCACGAGCGGGTTTTTCGCGTCGTAGCGCGGCGTGATCTCGATGTAGGCGATGTCGTGGAAGCGCACTTGGCCTTTTTCCACGGCACGGCGGTCGAAGACCTCGGGAGGGATTGTCTTTGGCGCGAGTTCGATGCCCTTTTGCTTCGCATCGTCCAACACGGCGGGAAAGAGGCCCATCTCAAATTCAAACGCCAGCACATCCACCCGCGAGGCCCCGCGCTTGCGGCATTCGGTGATGACTTCCTCGATGAATAAGCGCCCCACGGGTAGGTTGATCGGGCCGACGACCACGAGCCGCCCGCCGCTCTTGCCGTGGAAGAAGGCGGCATCTGGCAATGGCTCGGCACGGTAGGCTTTGAGGATGATGTCGCGAAATTCCTGCTCTTTCTTCGCCAAGGCGGCTTCCTTTTTCTTCCCGCTCAGCCGCCCGGAGACATTCAGATACGCCTGACGCTCGTAGCGGCCGAGGTTCAGGACTTCAAAGGCGCGGAAGGCTTTGCCAGCCGCCTTCAACTCGCGTTGGACGGTGATGAGTCGCTTGCGCGTGGTGTGGATGCCGAATTTGCCGAGGTCGGTGGCGATCCATTTGCACCCGAGTTTTTCGGCGACGGCGGCGGTGATTCCTCCGCCACTGAAAAAGTCCGCCACCAAATCGCCTTCGTTGCTGCTTTTAGGTTCTCTCCAGCTTGGAAAAAGGCACTCCCCATTCCCGCAGGCAGTGAGATAGGTCGTCGGATTGGCCCCCGGGCGTGATGTGGGCGAAGCAGGCTTCGTCGGCGAGGGCGGCGACGAATTCGTTACGGCGGCGGGCGAGGTCGGAGGTGATGCGGGTTTTGGTTTCGGGAAAGGCAGAGAGGAGAAGCAGGCGACCAGTAGCGAGGGCGGTCTGCCACTGAGGCGGAATGCGTTTGGGCAGGGCTCGCGCAGGGCAGAGGATGATGGGTTGGGTGCCGCGCAGGAGGATGCGGAGACATTCCCTCTCCACCGGCGAGTGGAAGCCGCTGATGATGCAGCGGCCATCGTCGCGCCAATGCGCGGCCTTGTCGTAAGCGCGAAGGATGGCGCTACCTGGACAGCGGGCGGAACAAAAGAGCGCGGTCTTCGGCTGGGTGAGCAGTTCGAGATTCCCGAGGGCGGTCAATCTGGTTGGAGCCTCACAAGCTAGTAATTCACACAACTGGCGAGGCCAGAGGGAATCACCCGGCGTAAGGATCGTCATGGGTCAGGGAATCCAGCCTTCAGATGCGAGGCGATCCCAGGCAACTTCGATATGTGCCGGGCGAAACATCCGGCGTTTGCGGTCGCTCCAATCGGAGATTCCGTTGACTGCAGCATCCGGATTTCCCGATGGGGGAGTTTTATGCACGGCCAGCCAGTGGACGGATGCGAGCAATTCGAGCCCGTAGGGCGTCTCGAATCCTGCAATCAGCCGATTCACTCGCGCCAATCGTTCATGCTCTGGCGCAAGGCCGGATAGGAACAGCTCAGCTTCGCTCGCTGCGCCGTTCAGCAGTTCGATTTCCACATCCGGCTTCTGGCTGTCGCCGTAGCCCGATGTGTAGTGCCGTTCCAAGGTTTCGAGCACCTTGTTGAGATTCTGGGCATATGGTCCATAATGCCCTGCCTCGTAATTCAACTTCAACTGCTGTCCAGCTTCCTGTAGAAAATAGGTGAGCTTCTGGATTTCCAGCAGTGTCAGTCGGTAAGCCTGCGACGCATACTGATCCATCAACCGGATGAACAGCGCCCTCGCCACAGTGAGCTTGGGTTTCTCCGTTCGCACGGGCATGGCCTTGGCTTCTGGAGCACTGGCTGGTTCAAACAACAGCACCCGGACATTCGGCAACGCTGCGAACGCTTTTTCGATCATCGGGCGCACCTCGTTCCAATCCAGCCCGCCCAGCCCGCAACCCAATGGCGGAATCGCAATGCTCTGAATCCCGCGTTCCCGGACTTCCGCGACCATCGCATCCAATCCGCTTTCGATGTCCTCATACCGCGAATTCGCACGCCAGTGGCGCTTCGTCGGGAAATTGACGACGAATTTCGGGTTCAACATCGAGCGCAGATCAAAAATAAACATGCGCCCCGGCTGGACCTCCCCGGCATCACAGGCCTTGTGGTAGGCGTCGAAATTCTTGGGATAGGCTTTCTTGAACTGAAGAGCGATGCCCTTGCCCATGAAGCCGACGCAATTAACGGTGTTCACCAGAGCCTCGGCGTCGGCCTTCAAAATATTTCCTTGAGTCAGTTCAATCATGTTCAGTTCTTTTTCAATAATACCAATTGGCGCGGATGTTGACAACTTTACGCAGTCCGGCGTCGAAGGCGCTGAGCGTTTCTTCCACTTGTGATTTCAATCTCATGTTCGCCACACCGATTTCCTCAATCACAGCCCACGGACACGACTCGTGGATGAGAAATTCAGCCTGCTTCCGGCGCTGGCGGTCCATGTCGTTCACGCTGTCACTCCAGTAACGCTGATAGACCATCGACCAGTCCACTTTATCCAGATGCCTCGGATCGTCGTGCCAGCTCGTGTAAGCCGCGATACCGTGGCCGTCGGAGAAAACAAAAGAGATGCCAGCCTGCGCCACAGCCTGAACGGTGGTCTTGAGGTAAACCAGCGGATCCTGACCCTCGTTGTAACCCATAACACGACCGGTTTTCAACTGGAGCAGCATGGGCGAGAGATAACCGAAATAGAACGGGATGTAATCATGCAGGTTGCCGCGTGGCCCACAGGGAATGCTGCTGATGTGTCGCTGCCCTTGGATGTCCACATTGTGAATCGTGCGATACGGTAGGCCATCTTTGGGTGTGTGGTTGACGGCGTGGAGCGCGCCGCGACGCAGCAGAGTCCGCAGGCAATCCACATGCACGATTCGGAAGACAGGCGTTGGAAGCGGAACACTCATTCGTTCGCCTGTTCCTCGCCACGGCCGAGGCGGTATTTGATGTCGTAATTCAGAATGAAATCCAACTCCTCCGCTGTAAACCCGTAGTGTTCCGCCAGCACCGCGTCGATTTCGTCGATGATTGGTTTGGATTCCTTGAAATAGAAATACTGCTTCTTCATTACAAACGAGCGACCTCGAGCAGAGTAGTTCCGCGTTTGGATTTCACTTCGTTGTTCGACGTCTTGAATAAGGCGCGCGGTGATTTCGGAAATCTGCTCGGCTTGACGATTGGTGAAGTTTTTCAGACTCACCGGAAACATGAGGTCGGGAGAGTTCACGACCTGACAACTCGACCACACAACGTAATTTAGCGCGAAGAGATTGCTGGCCATGATTGCCAAAGCAGCATCACGGTCCACTTTTTTGGCGAACGAAAGTTCCTTCATCTCGCCGGTCGGTGTTTGGACGCCATCTTCTAGCATGACCGGTGGTTTGGTTAAGACTTTGAACCAATACAAGACAGCGCGAAAATAATAGAGGTTATGCGCGCCTCCGCTTACAGAACTCAACAGAGTGTCTCCTTTGGCATCTCGGCGGCATTTTTCGATAATACTGACAGCGAGAGGTCCGGGGAGTTTTGGAATACGAAACTCAGTCACCAAATCCGTCGCATCCCAGTATTGCAAAGTTGGGAACAATACATCGCGATATTCGGCCTGCCACCGGTGATACCGTGTAGAATAGCACTCAACCCTTGGGCTCACGCGAACCAGCCATATCGCAAGTAACATGTTTGCACCGTCGAACAGCTTCGAAGGACGCCAGGCGAAATTGCTAAGCCAGCAACTCGCACCTTGTCGAAAGACGTGTTGCAATGGCTTCATCTTCTCTGCCGAGACGCTGCTATTGGGGAGGATTAGACCTATGCTCCCTTCGCCGTTTATCAATTGGCGAGACCGCTCCGAAACAAGCGCGAATAGGTTGTTGGTTGAAAGTGTTTCTCCCCAGATGACACGGTATGTCGCTTCCACTTTCGTATACTCGACATACGGTGGATTACCGATGATGACATCAAAGCCGCCGCTGTTGAGGATGCCGTAGAACTGCAGGAACCAATGGAACGGTTGGTGGGACTTCACCCACTTCGCGTAGGCGACTTTGTCGCTGACCTTCACGCCATATTCGCCGGCAAGGTGGCGGTTGAGTTCATCTTCCAGCGCCTTGAGTCGCTTTTGGAGTTCCAGCTTGTCGGCGGCGGGCACTGAGCCGTCGCCTTCGGTCTGGAGCTGGCGGAATTTGTCGAAGGTCTGCTGGAGGTCGGCAGCTTTGACGGCGATTTTTTCCATCGCGTTGTCGAAGTCCAATCCGCTGGTGATGGCGCGTTTGACTTCGTCGTAGGTGGCGTAGCCGACGAGGGTGTTGCCGCACTTGATGTTGAAATCAATGTCCGGCAGCGGCTCGATGCCGAGGTTGTCGCGGGCGGCGTCGGGCTCTACCTGGGCAGCGAGCTTGAGGAAGAGGCGCAGTTTGCAGATTTCCACCGCCTCTTCCATGATGTCCACGGCGTAGAGGTTATTGAGGATGATAGATTTCAGGACGAAGTAGCGACGGTTCGGGTGCGCTTCCACGCGGGCGAGGAGTTCGGTAAATTTCTTGTGGTAGTTGGGGTGGGCCTTTTTGCCATGCTCGCCCCACTCGGCGAGGAAGGCTTCCATGCGTTCGAGACAGGCTTCGTAGAGGGGTTCGAGGATATTGAGCGCGGCAAAGATGAACGCGCCGGAGCCGCCGGTGGGGTCGAGGACGGTGATGGTGGTGATGGCCTGCCACAGCGCCATAAGCAGGTCCGGGCCTTCGCAGTTCTGGATGACATCCTGCGCGAACTGGCGGAGGTCGAGATTGAGGGTGATAAAGTCGTTGATTTCGCGGACATCGCCTGCGGCGAGTTTTTTCCTGATCTCCTCGTAGCGCTGCCGCCGGGCGACGACTTCGCGCCAGATTTCGGTGGGCAGGGCGTAGTCGGCGGGCGCGGGTTTGTTCCAGCCGCCGCGCTTGGCCACATCTATAATGCCGGCTTCGATGTCCTTCGGGAGCGGGAGGGTGACGCCTTTCTTGACGGCTTCGTAGATGTAGCGGTCGGGGTTTTCGCGGAGCAAATCCCAGACGGTCGGGCCGTCGGAGTTTTCAAAAGCGACCTTGCACTTGGTGCGGGCGGCATCGAAGAGGAACGGGAGGATGGTGTTCTTGCCGATGTATTCGGTGATGTCCTCCTTCGTGTAATACGCCCCCATTTGCTTCTGGTTGATGTATTTCTCGAAGATGTAGCCGAGAACATCGGGGTTGATTTCGTCATCCTTGCGGAGCGGGCGCTCGTCGAGATGCCACTGGTATTGGTCGAAGTAGTCGAAGATGCGCTCGAAGGCTTTGTCGGGAATCTGGATGTCCTGGCCATAGCGCTCAGGCTTTTCGAGTTCATGCACATCGAAGAGGCCACCGTTGAGATAAGGGATGTTGCCGATGAGGTTTTCAAGGTCAGGAGCGCGGTCCTGGCGGCGCTTGCCAAATCCCTCATGGAAGAGGCGAAGGAGGAAGTAGCGATAGAAGCTGTAGAATTTATCCTTGCCCTGCTCCTTCTGGCAGCGGTCGAGCCGATGGCGCAGGTAGTCGCGGTCGCCATCGAGAAAGCCTTTCCGCTGGATAAAATAGACGAACATCAGGCGGCTGAGCATGACGGAGGCATACCACTCGCGGTCGGCTACCTCGCCGATGCCATCAATGAACTTGAGGAAGACGAGACGGTGGGCGTCGAAGTCGCGGTAGAACACCTTGGTGACGCGTTCGATGTCGAACGCGGCACGGGCGCGACCGGCGACAACAACGGTGGAGAGTCCGGCCTCTTCCTCTTCGAGCGAGATAAAGAGAAGCTGAAGCTTCTGAAGCAGGGAGTCGCCGGGCTGGCCTCGGTGATACTCGTGAGTTCGGGCGGCGAGCGGCTTGCCGGTTTCGCGTCGCACCCACATCCACGACTGCTGAGCGCGATCGCGGGTGACGAAGACGATGAGATGCTCAAAGCTGGTCTCGGAGATTTTGCGGTCGAGCTTCAGGCGGTTGGCGTGGTCGGGCAATCCGCCATCGGGCACCTCGCAAAGCCAGGCGCGGAAGCCATGTTTCTCCGCGAGCGCGGAGAACGCGAAGTCGCTCTCGCCGACATGGAGGGTGAGCTTGTCTTGGCAGGGTTCCCAGCCGAGTTCCTCGATGAAGAGCTTGGTCAGGTCGCACTTTTGCAGGAGCGGTCGGGCGCGTGGAAAATCGAGTGGCATAGGTCAGTCTTTACGGATTCCGAGAGAGCAGATGATCTTGGGTTCGCGGGCTTCTGCATCGTCCTGTGGGACGCAGAGACGGTCCTCCTCATGGAGCGAAAGGACAAGTTCGACGAGCTTTTCGTTATCAATGCCAGACTTCATCTCGCGGTTGAGCAGGTCGCGGGCGGCCTCGGTGAGCGGCGCTTCGTAGATGGCGTCAATGGCCTGATGGAGCGGCTTGATATCGAAGAGCGTGTTCTTGACAGTGGTGGCGTAGTCCTTGAGCCGCTCGTAAACGCGGCGACGGGCGCTGGAGGGCTTGCCAAGCTGACCGCCGGTGGACTGGTGCTCGGTCTGGATGCCTGCGACGGCGCCCTGCACGAGCGTATGATGGCTGGTGAGACGCGGGAGTGTGGGCGTGGAAGGCTCACACGCGGCGGCACGGAGAATCTCGTGCTGGCTCTCGGTGACTGTGCGGCCCTGCTCGTCCACCCACGCAAGGGCGTCGTTGCCATCTGCAGTGCGCACATAGACCATGATGCCGGAGTCGGGCTTCGCCCCTGCGGCTCCGGCGGGCTTGGGAGGGACGGCAGAGAGTGCCTTGGTAGAAAAGACCACGCTGGCCATGTCGGGTATGGTTTTCTTGAGTGATGGATCGGTGTCGCTGGCGTTCTTCCAAATTTGGTAAGCGAGCGAGGCGAGGTCCACTTCGTTGTCCTCAGGATCGTCCAATATGCCGGATTTCTCGGTGAAGAGGTCGTGCATGAAGCTGTCATGCTTCTCATCCTCAAAAAATGTCTCGTCGGTGCCGACGACTTCGGCGTTTTCCTCAAGACGCTGACGAACACGGGCGCGAAGGCGGATGAGACGCTCGACACCATCTGCCGGAATGAAGGAGTAGCAAAAGATTTCCTCAGACTTCTGCCCGATACGATCCACACGACCCGCACGCTGGATGAGGCGGATGATGGCCCACGGCAGGTCGAAATTCACGATGATGGCGGCGTCTTGCAGGTTCTGACCTTCGCTGAGGACATCGGTGGCGATGAGGACGCGGAGTTCATCGGCGGTGGAGATTTTGTTGCGCACTTTGTTGGAGTCCGGGCTGAAGCGGCGGGCGAAATCCGAAGGGTCTTCGGTGTCACCGGTAACAGCAGCAAACTTCTTGAGGCCGC
>JBIJCR010000112.1:0-7615 GCA_044344595.1 Terrimicrobiaceae bacterium | reverse complement strand
GACCCTCGACAACTTTAAAAACACTGCCTGCCTTTGCCGATCTCCTTGCGTTGAGGGTTCCATGCCGCCAGACTTTGAGAAGCCTCGCTTGCATTTTTGAGGCCACAAGCATGCCACTTCACTTTCTCGTTACGCCGGAACAGGCGGGTCAGCGTTTAGATAAATTCCTCGGAGCCGGGTGCCCGGATTTTTCGCGTGCCAGGCTCCAGGCCTTCATTCGAGATGGACATGCGCTTGTGAACAAGGTGGCCGCGAAGCCCTCGTATCCCCTCCGCGCCGGAGATGATGTTGTTTTTGAAATTCCGCAGGAGACAGTCCCCTCCCCTCTGACTGCACAGGATATTCCGATGGATATCATTTTTGAGGACGAGACGCTGCTTGTGCTGAACAAGCCTGCGGGGCTCGTGGTGCATCCCGGTGCAGGAAACCGCGAGGGCACACTGGCAAATGGATTACTCCACCATTGCGGTGGGCTGGAAATCGTGGGCGGCGAGGGCCGTCCTGGGATCGTCCACCGTTTGGACAAGGAGACATCGGGCTGCATTGTTGTGGCTAAAACGGAGGCCGCGCACAATTCGCTGTCGGCGCAGTTTGCATCGCGCGAGGTGGAAAAATCCTACCTGGCGCTTGCCGACGGGGTTCCGCGCATGCCTCACGGCAAGATCGACGCAGCCATCGGCCGTCATCCCGTGCACCGCCAGAAAATGGCGGTCGTCGATCGCGGGAGGGATGCCCTCACCCACTATCGAGTGCTTGCCAACCGCGACGGAAAAACACTCATCGAATGCCGCCCGCGAACGGGTAGGACGCACCAGATTCGTGTTCACTTGAAACACCTCGGGCATCCCGTGACGGGCGATCCTCAATACGGACGGAGAGGCAGTGCGGAGCGGCATTACCTGCATGCCTGGAAGTTGGCATTCAAGCATCCCCTCACCGGAAAGCGTGTTCATTTCACAGCCACTCTCTCGCCGGATTTTCCGGAATGGGCGCTCGAAGCCGCACGGGCGCGCGAGGGCGACCGCATGGAGAAGTTTGCGTGATCAGGGAAGTCCGGCTCCATCATTTCCGCTGCTTTGAAACTTTGGATTTTTTTCCAGCACCCCACCGCACATGCATTGTGGGCCAAAACGCCCAAGGCAAGACTTCGATTCTCGAAGCCGTATGCGTTCTGCTCCGCCTTCAATCACCCCGCACCACGACAACGGGCGAACTCATCAAAAGCGGAGAGGATGGTTTTTCAATTGAAGGGTATTTTGGTGACAGCCGCCTGCAATACCGTCACACGGCCGAGGGACGCGCGATTTCCCTCGATTCAAAGCTTCAACAAAAATCGACAGACTATCTTTCCACCGCCCGCATCACTTGGTTTTCGAATGCCGACCTGGATCTGGTCAAGGGCTCCAGCTCTGCGAGGCGGAGGTATCTGGATTTTCTCGGAACGCAATCCGTGCCCGGATACCGCAAGGCGCTGCGGGACTACGAACGTGCCCTGCGTTCGCGCAATTCCCTTCTGAAAGATGGCCGGCCCCGGCGGGAAATCGCGGCTTTTGACCCACCGCTTCTGGAGGCGGGAGATTTTCTGCTATCGGCACGAGCCCATCTCACAAATTCGCTGTCCCCACGTGCGGCCTCGGCATGTCTTGAAATCAGCTCGTCCTCGGATGATCTGAAAATTGAATACCGACCTGGCTGTGAGATGCCATTTTCCAAAGCGCTCGCGGCTTCGCGGCCTGAAGAGGAGCGATTGAGGCAAACTGTTTGCGGACCTCACCGGGATGATTTGGATTTCCAACTCAACGCTCTCAAGGCCTCCTCGTTTGCCTCGGAAGGCCAACAACGCACCATTGCGCTTGCACTCAAAATCGCTCAAGCACGCCATATCGAGGCGATGCACTCGCATCCCCCAGTGCTCCTCTTGGACGACATTTTCGGGGAGCTCGATACGACGCGCCGCAACCGACTCCTTAAAGCACTACCTCAAGGGGCACAAACACTCATTACAACCACATTCCTCGACTGGGCTCGGGATGCAGAGGAAATGACGGTCTTCAACTTATCCGGGAAATTACTGACCCCGGGATCGTCAAGGTGAAGCGCATCGCCATCATAGGGGGCGGCCCGGCAGGATTGCGTGCCGCCGAGGTCGCGGCAGAAGCAGGCGCTGAAGTGACGCTCTTCGACGCAAAGCCCTCAGTCGGGCGAAAATTTCTGGTGGCCGGAAAAGGCGGCATGAACCTCACTCACTCTGAACCCATGGAGGCCTTTGCCAGCCGCTACTCGGCATCCAAACCAAGCGGCGAGCTCTGGCGTTCTATATTAGCGGGATTTACGCCAGCAGATCTCTGCGAGTGGGCGACAAAACTTGGGGCGGAGACTTTCGAGGCCGGAAGCGGCAGGGTTTATTTGAAGAATCTCAAAGCCGCCGTGCTTCTACGGGCTTGGGTGGCCAGACTGAAATCATTGGGCGTTCGCTTTCAAATGAGGCACCGCCTTGTCTTCGTGACGCACGGCTCAACGATCCGGATCTCTTTTTCGAATGGCACCAGCGCAGAGGCGGATGCAGCCATCCTCGCGCTTGGAGGAGCATCGTGGCCTCAAACCGGTTCTGACGGACAGTGGACAGGGACTCTTGAAAATCTTGGCATTTCCATTCAGCCACTCGTGGCCGCCAACTGCGGGTGGGAGCATGACTGGAATCCGGAGTTCCTAAAACTCGCAGAAGGCAAACCGCTGAAAAATGTGACTGTGCGAGCAGGCGATAAGCAGTTTCATGGTGAACTCATGATCACCCGCTACGGCATTGAGGGAGGCCCCGTATATGCCCTTGGAAAAACACTCCGCGAAATGCCTACTCCCTCGATAGCTATTGATCTCAAGCCCGCGCACTCGCACGAACAACTTGTAGCAAAGATGGAATCTGTTCGCCGGAATTTTACAACCGAGGCACGCCAGCGGTGGAAACTTGGCGATGCGGCCTATGCACTCCTTGCGCGCAACGAATGGACGGATGTCCACCCACTTGCCAACGAAGCAAAGAACTGCGTGGTCCCATTGAAAGGCCCCCGACCTGTTGCCGAATCGATCTCCAGCGCAGGCGGGGTGTGCTGGAACGAGATCGACTCAAGCCTCATGCTCAAAAGACTTCCCGGACTTTTTGTGGCAGGAGAAATGATTGACTGGGAGGCGCCCACAGGAGGCTATTTGTTACAGGGATGCTTTGCCACGGGATCGCTTGCTGCTAAATCGGCTCTGGCGTGGCTCAGGGCACCTGACGCCCCACTATGATGTTCTGACCATTGACCGCGAGGACTTGGATTTTTGTTCCAGCCTCAACGAATTCGCCATTTGTCATCACATCAAAGACCCCACCGCTTATCTCGGCGCGACCAGACGGGCGAAGAATAGAGAGTGCCACGCCGGCCTCTCCGGCAGACACCTTGGCCGCAGCACCAAGCTCGGTGACGACGGGCGCGATGGATGGACCTGCGGGAGAAATCGACGACAAAAACAGACTGCGAAAGATTGGAATGCTCGGGAGAAATCTCGTCAAAAGTGCAACCCCAACTGCGCTGGCAACAAAGGTGATGGTGAGGTTCCACATCGGGATTTGAAGTCTATCGAATGAAAAATTGATCGGCTGAGCCGGGTATAAGTCCACCATCGAAAAAAACAGCGCCGCGAGCACCATCAGGGCACCACCAAGGGCCAAAAAGAAAACTCCAGGAAAAAAAACGACCTCAATTAAGATACAGAGCACACCCATCACAAAAAGGGCGACCATTTCCAATCCTGTGAGGCCTGCGATATAATGCCCCCCGAAAAAAAGCAAAAAGCAAAACGCCGAGAGGATCCCCGCCACCCCGAAACCCGGGGCCTTGAATTCGAGATAGGCTCCCATAATTCCGCCTAGAAGAAAGAGGGGGGCAAGCATGGTGATCCATTGGGCCATGGTCTCAAAGCCGGAAGGCTCCAAGCGCACGATCCGCTCCGCAGAGAGCCCGCAAGTCTCGACAAGCGCGGCGACATCCGCTTCGATGCCGGAGGCCAGCAGTGGCTTTTCCCCGATGTCACGAACGGCTTCTTGCGCGCTTAGTGTCAGCAACGCGCCTTTGGGATTGATGACTTCACCGCCGATCTTCACTTCCTTGTCGAGGTTCATAAATCCATCCACCAACTCGGGGTGGTATCCGTTTTTCTGTGCCACACTGCGGAAGTATCCGGAGTAGTAAGAAACGATCTTTGCATTCATCGTTTCGGGAATTTCCTGACCACTGCCCGCCACTGGCGCGGCGGCTCCGATAGCACTCACCGGAGCCATAAAAACCTTTTTCGTGCCAAGGGCGATCAAAGCACCCGCCGAGCCGGCATTGGCATTCACATAGGTGTAGGCGGGAATCGGACTTTTGGAGAACATCTGCACGATCTTCTCCGTCGCCTTCAGATCCCCGCCAGGCGTGTCCATATCCAAAACAACAGCGGATGCCCCCACGGCCTCCGCATTTTTCAAGGCCCGGCGCAGGAAGAAGAACTGCGCTTCGCTCACCATTCCCTTCACCGGCAGAACCACCACGGCCCCGGTGGAAATGCTTTTTTCAGCAGCCTGCAGAGGCAGCAGTTGCGCAAGGCACACGAAAATCAAAAGAAGGCTCTTCATATCAACGGAAATCTCCCTCGCACCCAAACTCACCGCAAGGTAATTTCAGCCCGTGAGTCTCATCTCAGAGGAAACAATCCAGCGCGTCAGCGATGCCAATGACATCGTCGATTTAATCGGTTCGTATTTCCCGCTCAAGCGCGCGGGAACCAGCTTCCGTGCGCTGTGTCCCTTCCATCGGGAGAAGTCCCCCTCCTTCCATGTGAACCCTGCCCGGCAGAACTACCACTGCTTTGGATGCGGCGCGGGGGGAGGCGTTCTTCGCTTCGTTATGGAATATGAGCACTTGGATTTTCCATCTGCCGTTCGGCGTCTTGCCCAACGCGCGGGCATTCCCATCGTCGAAGAGGCCGCAACATCGGAAGACCTCCAGAAACACAGCCTGCGCCAGCGTCTTTTAGCCCTCCACGCCGAGGCATCAGCATGGTTCCACGATCAACTCCTAAAATCTCCGGACGCCTCCCAGGCCAGGGACTATCTCAAGTCAAGAGCCCTGAATTCAACTATCGCAAAATCCTGGCAACTCGGCTTCGCCCCAGCGTCATGGGACGCCCTCCTCACACACCTGCGCGGACGCCGATTTTCTTCGGAGGAAATCATCCAAAGCGGCCTTGCCTCTTCCAAAGATGACGGCTCGAATTCCGGCAATGCGCTCTACAGCAGATTCCGCAACCGCGTTATGTTTCCGATCCGAAACGATTACGGCGAGGTTATCGCCTTCAGCGGACGCATTCTTGAGGCCGACGCCAAGGCCGCAAAATATGTGAACTCCCCGGAGACACCACTTTTCACAAAGGGCCGCGTTCTCTACGGACTCGATAAAACAAAGCGCGACCTCATCGAGAAAAATGCCGCCATCGTTTGTGAGGGACAGATCGATTTGATCTCAGCCTTCGAAGCAGGTATTCGAAATGTCATTGCCCCACAAGGCACCGCCTTCACCATCGACCAGGCCCGTCTTTTGAAACGCTATGTCGAAACCGTCCTCCTCTGCTTCGACTCGGATGCCGCAGGTAAAAAAGCTGCCACACGCTCCCTGCCCGCACTGCTCTCGCAAGGTTTGCTTGTAAAAATAGTAACCCTCCCGCAAGGCGAGGATCCCGACTCCCTCATCCGCCGATCAGGTCCAGAGGCATTTTTGGATATCGTGAACAATGCGACGGACTTTTTTGAGCACAGCCTCAACGAGGCCTTCGCCACGGGCGAACTCAATGACAGCGCCGGCAAATCCCGCCTCGTCAGCCGAATCGCCCCGCCGCTGGCACTCGTACAAGATGCCGTTCTGAGGGAGACCCTGCTAGGACGCATAGCATCGCGGCTCGGACTTCCTCAACCCGCCATTCGTGTCGCAATGAAAGCGCCCGCCATCGATCAGGAGGAGATTCAGACTGCGACGCCCCAGGCCGAGGAAAAAAACACCCTCTCCGCCGGCATGGAAATGCTGTGTCGTCTCGCGCTGACAAGCAACGAGGTGCGGGCATGGCTTCGAAGCCAGAAACCACTTGATGCATTCGAACCAGGAGGCGTTTTGGTGAACAAACTGGCCCATGCAGACTATGAAGACGATGCCCCTCCTCCACCTACCCTGCTCGCCCAACTGACGCGGCCCGAGGAACGCCTGATATCGGCGATGGATATCCACCGTTCGACTCCCGAACCACTCGAACGCGCCAAACAATTGCTGCAAGGCCTCCATGTGCAGCAACTCAACCGTGAAATCGATGGATTGAAGAGCCGGATTGCCGATCCGGCAATTCCAGTGGCTGAAAGACAAAAAATCCAAAAACAAATCCTTGACCTTACGATCCGGGTGGCAGATGTTCGACGGCCTTTTCTCCAAGCCTAACGGAAAGCAGATTGAAAACAAAAACCACCTCTTCAAAAAGCCCGTCCCGTCCGGCGGCTAAACCCAGTCCAGCAAAGAAGCTCTCGAAGCCTTCCAAGCCGACTGCAAAATCCAACCCCAAGTCAGGCAAACCTCTGCCGACGCAGTCGGCAAAGACTGCAGCCAAAAAGCCTGTCGCGGCATCAAAGCCCAAACCCAAGATTCCAGCTAAAAAGGCAGCCCTTTCACCAAAGCCCGCTCTCAAGCCTAATACCAAAGCATCAGCAAAAAAACCGGTGCCCAAAAAAGCGCAAGCCAAGGCAAAACCAGTGCAGAAATCCTCAAAGAAGGCCCCAGCCAAACCTGTAAAATCTTTACCAAAGAAACCATACCGCACGGTCGCCCCGTCTAAGGCCCCTGCTAAAAGCGCATCTGTCAAAAACGCCAAGCCGGTCGCAAAACAATCGGCTAAGCCAAGCAGCAAAAAGCCAGAGCCACAGCTATCGAATCCTGCCAAGCCTGTCAAAAAAAACGCCCCTATTCCTGAGTCTCCTTCTAGAAAACCAGAAGTTCAAGAAACAGCGACCGAGGTTAAGAATAAAACTAGGAAGAAGGGACCGTCCGAAGTCTCCAAACCCGATTTAAGCGCTGAGCCCATGCCCTTGAGCATCCCCAAGATGATTCAAGAAAAAGTCCGCGACCTCATTCGTCTGGCCAAAGAGCAGGGCTACCTGACCTACGAAGACCTCGACGAGCATCTTCCCGAGGGCGTTAGCAACCCTGAGCACTTGGACGCCATCATCAGCCAACTCCGTGGCGTTGAGATTGAAATCATCGAGTCTTCCGATGTGGATCGTGTTAAAGAAGTCCGCAAAGATGACGAGGATGAAGACAAGGACGAAAAAGAGGAGAAAGAAGAAAAAGCCGATTCCAAACTCGATATTCTCGACGATCCTGTCAGAATGTATCTGAAGCAAATGGGCCAAGTCCCATTGCTAACGCGCGAACAGGAAGTGGAAATTTCCAAACGCATCGAAGACGCCGAATTAAAAGTCCAAGAACTTCTCTATGGCTTCGGCTTTGTAGCAAGAGCTCATGTTGATCTCGCTCAAAAGCTTATCGATCAGCGCGAA
>JBIJCR010000045.1:0-17153 GCA_044344595.1 Terrimicrobiaceae bacterium | reverse complement strand
CCGGTCACCGATCCCGGCGAAAGCGATTTGCCCGATGTCGGCATCGTCACACTGGAGGATGCGGAAACCGGCGCGCAGATCGATGTGAACACCTCCAGTCGGGCGGTGAGGCGTGGGCTTTTTGAACTTAATGAGGAGCGAATGAGGACGCTGGGACGGCTTTTGCGGAGCCGACGCGTGGATGTCGTTCCACTCTCCACAGCCGAGGACTATTTGATTCCGCTCCGGGCGTTTTTTGAACAACGCGAACGTCGACTCGCCGCATGAATCCCGCCGCACCAAGTCCCTCTCCCGCCCCGTTGAACGATATCGTCGGACCCCTCTGGTTCTGGCCGTATCCGCTGTGGATGACTCTCGTTGCAGCCCTCGTTCTGATTTTGATTCTTTCAGGGTTTGTGTGGCTGCTCAAAAAACTTCTCATCCGCAAGGCGGTGCCGATTACCAATCGGCAAAAGGCACTTGCTTCCCTGGAGGCCTTGCGCAAGGGGATCGCAGGGGCCGACCCCTATGCATTTGGCGTGACGGTTTCGGATTCAATTCGCATTTATATACGCTCCGAGCATCGGTTGGGGGCAACTACGCAGACTTCATTGGAGTTTCTCAATTCCATTCGCGGCAATCCACTTTTCACCGATAACGAGAAGGCTGGGCTCACTGTGTTTCTGGAAAAAACCGATCTCCTGAAATTTGCAAGAGCGGAGGCTGGTGAGCGCGAAATGCTCGATCTCCTCGATATCGCCGCTCGATTCGTGAGAGGCGAGGCGCAGTCAGAGAAATCCGGAGGTTCGGCATGAATGCTCTCTCAGGTTTCGCATTTGCCCACCCTTGGGTTCTTTTTCTGCTTCTCGTTATACCGCTTTTTGCGTGGCTCAAAGGAAAATTCGGTGGCACAGCAGGAGTCACCTTTTCCAATACCGCCATGCTGGCGAAAATCGGCAACCGCCGACGCAGCCGGGCAGGGGCATTTTTAGCTGCGCTGACCTATCTGGCTCTAGCACTCTTCATTGTGGCACTGGCACGCCCACAGCTTGGCCGCGTAACCACACGCGTGCAGGCCACGGGGGTGGACATCATGCTCGTGCTGGATGTGTCGCGCTCGATGCTGGCGGAGGATTTCACCATCGGTAACCGGCGGGCCAACCGTATCGATGCCGTGAAACTTGTTACCGAACAGTTCATCCGCGAGCGTCCGAATGACCGCATTGGCCTTGTTGCATTCGCCGGGAGGCCCTATCTCGTCAGCCCCCTCACACTTGATCATGACTGGTTGATTCGGAATCTCGAGCGTCTGCGTATCGGATTGGTTGAGGACGGCACTGCGATCGGATCGGCGATCGCATCCGCTGCGAACCGTCTGAAGGACAAGGAAGCGAAGACCAAACTCATCGTGCTGCTCACGGATGGCGACAACAATGCCGGTAAAGTTCAGCCGCTAACCGCAGCCGAGGCTGCCAAGGCGCTCGGCATTCGTATTTATACAATTGGAGCCGGCACCGAGGGCGAAGCGCCGTTCCCGCTCACCAATCAGTTCGGGCGAACCGTCTATCGGAATGTTTTGGTCAAGTTTGACGAAAATACCCTCCAGGAGATCGCTGCCATGACGAGCGGTCAGTATTTCCGGGCGACGGATACCAACTCGTTGCGCACGATTTTTGGAGAGATCGACAAGTTGGAGAAATCGAAGGTCGAAGTGGAAAAGACCGCTCAATACCGTGACCTCTTTATGTGGTTCCTCATCCCTGGCCTGGCCTGCTTGGCACTTGAAATCCTGCTTTCTCAAACCATATGGAGACGACTGCCCTGACATTTGGTTCCCCGCATTGGCTCTGGGCCCTTTTGGTATTGCCGCTGATGGCGGGACTGTTTGTATGGTCCCACAGGCGAGGCCAGGCTCTCGTTGCCAAAATTGTCGCAGTGCGCCTGCGTGATCAACTTTCCGGTTCCGTAAGCCCTGTGCGCCGCATCCTGCGCGCCTCTTTGCTGATGGCAACCATTGCCCTTGGCATTGTGGCTTTGGCCCAGCCTCGCTACGGATTCCTTGAAAAAGAAACGAAGCAAAAAGGACGCGATGTCATTGTGGCCATTGACACTTCCCGCAGCATGCTGGCGACGGATATGGCTCCCACTCGCCTCGCGCGAGCAAAACTTTTCACGCAGGATTTGCTGAGGCTTCTTCAGGGCGACCGTGTTGGGCTTCTTGCCTTCGCCGGTTCCGCATTTTTGCAGGCTCCGCTCACACTTGACTACAATGCCGTCACCAACGCCCTTGACGAACTCGACACAACGGTCATACCCAAAGGCGGAACCAATATCGCAGCCGCAATCACTGCGGCCCGCGAGGCTTTTGGAAAAGCCGAGGGACAAACCCGTGCGCTCATCATTCTGACTGATGGTGAGGAACTCGCGGCTGACGGAATCGCCGCTGCCAAGCAAGCAGCAGGCGAGGGGATTCGTATTTTCACAGTCGGCATTGGATCGCCCGAAGGTTCGCTTATTCCGATCCGACTCGATGACGGACGTTCGGATTTCGTCCGAGATAGCTCAGGCAAGCCGGTTACATCGAAACTCGATGACTCTCGGTTGAAGGAAATCGCTTCGGTGACAGGTGGTTTCTTTTCGCTTATCGGGCCGGATGCAGCCCGTCAAGTTTTTGAAAAAGGCATAGAGCCGATGGAACTCAGCGAAACCGGGGTTTTCAGTGCCCGTCAACCCATCGAGCGCTACCAGTGGCCTCTTGCTGCAGCCACGGTGTGTCTCGCGCTTTCCCTTTTGCCAGGTGACCGCCGCCGTCGATCTTCAGTCATGGTTGCCCTGCTTTTGGGCTTCTGTCCATGTGCTCAGGCCCAATCGGGATTGGATGAATACAAGAATGGTGAGTTTGAAAAGGCCGGAGCAGCCTTTCAGGAGCAGCTCAAAAAACAGCCGTCATCCAGAGCTCTGCAATTCAACTCAGGAGCAGCCGCCTACAAGAGCGGCGACTTCGAAAAAGCCATCGCCCACTTCACCGATGCCCTCCTCGCCGAGGACCAAAAACTTCGCGAGGACGCTTCCTACAATCTCGCCAACTCCCTCGTTCGAAAAGGCGAAGCTGCCAAAGAAAACGAGACCAAGAAGACCAACTGGAAAAATGCCCTCGAGCACTACGAGGAAACCCTCCGCTTGAACCCGGATAACAAACTCGCCTCCCAAAACCGCGATATCACCAAAAAGCTCATCGAAGACCTCGAAAAGCAGGAGCAACAGCAAGATCAAAAAGACCAAAAAAAGGACAACCAAGATAAGCAGGACAAGCAGAAGAACGAACGAAAGAAAGACCAACAAAAACAGGACTCAGAGGAGCAAAAGGACGAACAGCAAAAAAAAGACGAGCAGCAAAAACAAGATTCAGAGAAAAATGATAAGTCCGACCAGTCCGACAAGCCAAAACCTTCGGATCAATCCGAACAACCAAACTCACCTGACCAACAAAAACAGCCTACCCCCGCTCCATCACCCACTCCAGGAGACAAGATGGAGGGCGAACTCAAGAGTGCGAACGAACAGCAACAGCCCCAACCCACTCCTCAACCAGGCCAGCAGCCTCAGCCAGCAGATGCTGCCGAGGAGGAAAAGGAAGGGCAGATCAGTCCAAGCCAGGCGCGTGCGCTTCTTAATTCTCTGCGCGGTGAGGAGGAGAAGGTGAATCTCATCGAACAACAGCAATCCTCGCAAGACGTCCTCCGCGACTGGTAAGAAATTTCCAATGTACAGGCTTTGCATATTTTTTGTCCCCGCATTTGCGTTTTTCTTTTTCGGCATTTCGCTTTTTGCCCAGGACGCCACAGCTGGTCTCAGTAGTCCTGCCACAGTTGTAGGTCGCCCTGTGCAGATTGTGGTGACCGTCCGCGATGCTCGCTCGGCCGAAGTTCCTCAAAGCGTGAATTTGCCCGGGCTGCGCATCGAGCTTCTTGGGCGCTCAACACGATTCAAGATGAATAATTTTCAAGTGACATCCTCACTCACCTACACCTACTCCATCTTCCCGGAGCAGGCGGGTGAGTTTGATATCCCTGCTTTTGAAGTTCGCGTGGGAGACAAGACGCTAAAAACAAATCCCCTTCGACTCAGTGTGGGCGACGCTTCAACGGTGCAGCCTCCGCAAGGCCTGCCCAGCACCCCCTCATCACAGACGCCTCCTTCCGCCAGCCAAGCGCCCGGCAGCAACGTGCGGCCCTATTTCGGCGAACTCGTGCTCTCCAAGAAAAAAGCCTATGTCGGCGAGGTCATTCCGGCAGAATTCCGGTATTACTTCAATTCCTCCATTGGCGGCGAAGTCGGTGACCGCCCCAATCTCGTTGGCGAGGGTTTCACTGTCCAAAAACTCGCTAATGTCCCAAAGCGCGAGCAGATCGTGAATGGGGAGAATTACATCGTTTTTGCCTTCCAGACGGCAATCACTCCCGCCAAATCAGGACCTCTTGAAATCC
Source organism: Terrimicrobiaceae bacterium (assembly GCA_044344595.1). Lineage (GTDB taxonomy): Bacteria > Verrucomicrobiota > Verrucomicrobiia > Chthoniobacterales > Terrimicrobiaceae > UBA967. The sequence continues at coordinate 12,687 of JBIJCR010000045.1, read as the reverse complement.
CTCCAGCCAAGCTTGAGGCACGTTTACAGCTTCCCGGCAGCGCCCCTGCAGGCTTTGATGATTTCTTCCAGCAATTTGGCGGCATAGCTCCTCCAGGCATGTTCACCAACATGCAGGAGGTGTCCATCGAGACTGCTCCAACATCTCTGGAAATCTCTCCTTCGCCCAAGCCGGGTCGTCCGGATGACTTCTCGGGGGCGATCGGCAAGTTCAAAATGGAGGCCAGTGTGAGTCCCAAAAAAGCCGGGCCGGGTGATCCCGTGACCATGCGAGTTGTCATCTCCGGACAGGGGAATTTCGAGGCCATGGGCGCACCGGTTCTTGTCGGCGATGACGAATGGCGTTCCTACCCTCCGAGCGAGAAATTTCAATCATCGGACTCCATCAACTATTCAGGTGAGAAAGCCTATGAGTTTCTGCTCGTGGCGCGCTCGGACCAGCAGCAGACACCTGGCGTCAAGTTCAGCTACCTCGACCCCGACACTGGAAATTATGAAATTCTCACACAGAGTCCGCTCCCGGTGCAGGCCCGCGCAGGCCAATCTCCGGCACAAACGACAGAGGCTGTGCCTGACCAGAAAAAAACCGGCGCTCCCGCGCCTTCTCCAGTGCTCAACTCTGCTCAGGCAGGGAAGTCCGGTGGCGCTTCAAGTTGGACCTCGATCCTTGTCCACCCCGCTTTCCTGATTGCGAATGCCTCGCTGGGCATGATTTGGATTCTTGTCCTCTTGGTGCTTTTGATCAGGCGTCAGGCTGCCTCCCCCTCGGGCCTCCGTCGTAAAAAAATCCAGAGGCTCAAAGCGGCCCTCACTAGCTTGGAATCCTGTCCTGAAAAGGAATTCACATCCCGCGCGGTTGCTTGCCTTCTCACCGCGCTCGACACGGAGTCCAATCCGCTCGCAGCTGGTTCACTTGTTGTTCGCCTCGCGCTGGATGATCAAACTAGGGCCCATTTGTCGAACCTTCTCTCGCTTAATGAGGAGTTAAAATATTCCTTCGGTGGGGCCAAAGTTCCTGATCGTGACACGCGGGCAAAAATTCTTTCAGCATTGAAAAAAATTCCCGCATGAGAAATCTAAGCTCCATACCCCTCATTGCCATCCTTTGCATTTTCTCTTCTGTCCTGTTCATTCGAGGTGATTACCTGGAGCAGGCTCGAGACCGCCTCGCGCATGGAGAACATGAGTCTGCTGTCACGTTTTTTGAAAAACACATTCAGTCTACTCGGCCCTCTTCTTACGCTTACTATCAACTCGGTCAGGCTCTTCAAAAATCCGAGAAGGAGGCTGAGGCCGCCCTGGCTTATCGGCGCTCTCTTCTTCTCGACCCCCGCTTTGCTCCAGCTGCTGAAGCTCTTCGCGAAGCCAATGCTCGGCTTGGGGTTTCTCCCTCCGTTTCCGGTTGGCAGGCCCGCTGGGCTGAAAAAGTGCCCTCTGATCCTACTATGCTACTCGGAGCCGTCGTTTTTTGGTTCGGTGCCTTTCTTTTATTCCCTGCTCTCGCTTTTTCAAAAAGAAGCACCATACTTGTTTTTCTTGCCTGCATGCTACTTGTGGTCGGCCTCGCGTCATGCATCCTCGCCACATGCACCGATCCTCGCATTTTAGAGGCCCGTCAGGCTATGGTCATGAGCTTGTCAGGCAAAACTCTATACAAAGTGCCGTCCGAGGATGCCTTTGAGAAAATCACCACACTCAACCAAGGCTCAACTGTAAGAATTCTTTCCACCCGTGGACGCTGGTTATATGTCGAACTTACAGGCGGTCAGCGCGGATGGTTGCTCCAGGAGGACATAACGTCAGTGATTCCGTCAGCTTGACTGATTAGGGAGGTTAGTTAACGGCATATTTTTTTAAAAAAAGCGTTGACGACCTACCCTGTTCGCCGTAATTAGGACTTTCACTCTGCGGGTGTAACTCAGTTGGTAGAGTGCAACCTTGCCAAGGTTGATGTCGCGAGTTCGAGTCTCGTCACCCGCTCCATTCCTCTAGTTTTAAAATTTCCCTGAGCTTTTTCCCTAACGAGTTTTTTTGAGGTTTGACAAATTATACGAGGGTGTTACATAGTTTCCAGCGGACCCCCTCCTAGAATGTTTTTCATAGCATTACTGAACTTGGGACATACCCACAGAGGATCTTGCGGGGTTGCTTCTATAGCTTTGGCGAGCTTTTCATTATTTGTGTCAGCCTCTCCCTCCTTGGCTCAGCAGACAGTCCTGACCCTTCGTGAGGCCGAGTTCCGAAATCGTTGGTCAGGGCCGCAGGAGGATTGGATTGCTACTCCACAGTATTTTGAACCGGGCGGGGGATTAGACGATGAATCGGTCAAGTCTAAAAATGAAGACCTTGATGAAGCAGAACCCGAATTCGAGGAATCCCTCGACAAAATGGCGGAAAACATCCGGCACGGCCTTCGCTTTGGTCCTTTGGATTTCAATCTAGGTCTTGAGAATGGCTGGGAATACTCTTCGCAAAACTCTTTTGGTGGTGAGACGGATGACAATACCTCAAACAGTTTCTTCTCCGCACCAACGGTCGGCATTATTTATGAACGCGAGGTCGGTGTTTGGAATGTCTCCGCCCGCTACGGAGCCGGCTACCGCTATTATTACAACCCGGCCTACACTGCTGCTGGAATCGGGAAACAAAGGAATCCGATGTCGATGACCGGTGGCGTTGATGTCGGCTATAACAATAGTCGGCTCTTCTTGAATCTGAATGCCAGTGCATCTTCCGGAACGGGCTACGACCCTGTGGCGGGGTCTAATAACTGGCAGACCACATCCTCCGGCGGATTGTCAATTCGCTACATCATCAGGGAAGAGTTGAGCATGGGCGGTGCGATTTCTGGGACGTTTTTGAATACTGCCGATGCGCAAGTATTACCTGACGAGACCTCCCAGCCCGATAGCAACTCCCTAAACGTGGGTGCAAGTTTTTTCACCGATTACATGGTAACGCCTAAAAGCAATCTGCGTTTTGTGTTAAGCGCAGGTGAGGATTTGCAGGATTTTCAGGCAGGCATTTCTCAGGGGCGTCGTTTTTTCGACGCGATGATCATCCTCACTTATCAAATCGCTCCGAAATTATCGGTCGATGCCGGTGGAGGCGCAGGCTACGTGTTGGACCAAAATATCCCCGATCCTGAATATATCGGCTTGCGTCCGATTTACAACTTGGGAATCAACTACACTCCGACCGAGAAGACCTATTTCAAAGCGAAATTTGGAATGCAAGGTGCTGATGTAAAACCAAATTTCAGTCTCGTGGCTGGCTGGGACGCGAGAGAGAAGACAAGGCTTTCTCTCTCTGTTTATCAGAACCAAGGTTTCTCAAGCCTATCTCCCGATCAGTATAACATCACTAGAGGTGTTTTAGCCACGGTCGCGCAGCGCTTGATCAAGGGAATAACCCTTTCTTTCTCGGCTGGTTATGAGCAATCGGAATATGTCAGCCTCACAAGCGAAAAATTGGATAATCCAGTTCAAGGTCCTGCTTTATACTGGCTGACGAATGCTTCTGTCTATTGGCGTCTTCGCGACTGGCTGGGCTGGCAAAATACATTGCAGCTTTCCAGCGGCCAAGGAACCAGTGATCAGATGCAGGTGACATTCAATACCAGCTTGAATTTGACCTTCTGATTTCTCTCGTTTAATTTTCCTTACGAATGTCAACGTCTTTTTTTCTTCGGCTGCGCTCTTGGCTTTTTTTCGCATTGTTCGGATTAACGATGAGTCAGGTTGCTCTGGCCGCTCCTCCTATTCTTCCTGCGCCTCAAACTCAGTCCGATTCGACTTCGGCAACTCCTGCTGCATTCCGGCAGGAGACTCCCGGAGCCGCTACGCGAGGGGCTGCCTCCGATCGCACGATGGGCGTGGATGCCCCTATCCCCTCTCTGATGGCGGGTGAGGGGGACTACATTTTGGCTCCTGGCGATACCTTGGATCTCATGGTTTATCGCGAACCGGATTTGGGAATGAGGTCGAAGATCGCCCGCGACGGCCGGGTTCAGTTACCACTCCTGGGCGAGGTGAAAGTCGCAGGACTGAGTGTGCGCGATGCTCAGGAGCATATTCGAAAACTTTATGATGCAGATTATCTCGTTGATCCGCAGGTTTATCTAAATATCTCTTCCTACACGCAGCGAAAGATCACTGTGATCGGCCAAGTTTCGCGACCCGGTAGTTACGAACTTCAAGGCAACGAATCACTCGGCATTTTGGAGGCCATCGGCATGGCGGGAGGCTTCACTCGAATCGCCGATACAAAAAATGTCGTTGTAAAACGCCGCACCGGTGGGAAAGTCGAAACAATCAAAGTCAATACCAAGCGTTTGGAGTCGCCGGAGGGCGGAAGTTTTCAAGTTTTGCCCGGCGACATTCTCACAGTCGGAGAGAGTTGGTATTAACCTCACGCAGCACGAACTGGAAAATCATTTCGGATGAATAAGGAAACAAGCGCCAAAATATCAATATCTCCCAGTCCTAGTCCGGTTCAGGACGCCATTGATTGGCGCGAGTACTTTCATGCCGTCGTAGACAGGCTATGGATTGTCATCCTTTGTGTTGCGCTAGGAGGTATTTATGCGGGAGTCAACCTCGCAAAAGTCGAAACAAAATACCGGGCTCGTGCGGTGCTGTTCATTGAGCAAGACAAAGCCCGTATTCTTGATTCGAAGATGGAGCAGGTCCGCGATGAGCAGATTCGCAGTATCGACATGATCAATACAGTAGTAGATCTACTTCGGAGCTATTCTTTTGCGCAGCGTGTTTCAGCCCGTTTGAAACTCGACCAGGATCCCCGCTTTCTTGCTGCCGCTGGTATTCCTGCTCGCGATGCTTCTCCGGATCGTGTGGCTGCGGCTTTGAGTTCGATGGCGGCAGCAGTTTATCGCACGAATACCCGCCTGATTGATTTGATGATCACTACAGCGGATCCGAATCTTTCTGTGAAGCTCGCCAACGCCTACTGCGAAGAGTATATCCGTTATGTTTTTGAGCGGCGTTCGGACGCCTCCAAATCCGCCACGCAGTTCCTTCTTGAGGAGGCGGATCGATTGAGAAAAAAAATGCGCGTATCCGAGGAGGCCATGCAGAGTTTCCGAGAGAGGGAGCGCGCTGCTTCGATCGAAAACATGCTCAGCTCGGCACAGTCTCAAGTCTCGGAAATTTCAAATGTACAAGCTGAAATTGAGAAACGCATTCAGCAGATCGACAGCGATCTCGGGGTCGTGAGAGCCAATAAAGGAGCCGTCGAGGAATTGCTCTTCCTGCCTAGTGTGGCTGCCGAGCCAAAGGTCGCCCAATATTCCGAGTCTTTGAATGCCCGCCAGCGGGAGTTGACCCTTCTTTCCCAGCGATATCGTGCCAAGCACCCTGCCTATATTTCGATCAAAACCCAGATCGACCTCACAAGGTCTGACCTGCGAAGGGTTCTCAATGATGCCGTGAATCTTCTCGAAACCGCTCGCAGTCGACTCGAGATACAGGCGAACGAAACAAAGGCCGCCCGAGAAAAAGCTGAGGAGCGTCTTTTGGAAGTAACTAATAAGTCAATCGAATATAATGATATAAAGCGAGAACAGGAGACAGATCAGGCGCTCTACAACTCCGTTCTTTCTCGCTTGAAGGAAGTGGACGTCACCAAGCAGCTCACGGAGTCTCCAGTTCGTATTCACGAGCCCGCTGTCGGAGCGGCCCCCATCCGTCCTAGTGCAACCAAGACTTGGATTCAAAGTCTCTTGGGTGGGCTCGCTGCAGGTATCGGGCTCGCCATTGCGATTTTCATGCTCGATACCAGTATCAAAACAGTGGACCAGGTGGAGCAGTTCACCGGCGTGAATGTCATTGCTGCTATTCCCAAACTCAGCCTCTCCACCCGTGCCAGCGTTCTTGTGGCCAACGAGGAGCGCTCGGGCATCGTCGCAGAGTCATTTCGATCTCTGCGAGCCTCACTCACGCTTCATCGCCTCAATGAAAACGCACGCACGTTTCTTTTTACCAGTTCGATGCCGAGTGAAGGCAAGACATTCTGCAGTTCCAACTTTGCTGTAACGCTCGCCCAGCAGGGGTTCAACACGCTCTTCATCGACGCCGACCTTCGCAAGCCCGGCGGCTCCATTGTGTTTTACGGTGAAAACCGCAAGCCCGGTCTGTCCGAGCTGCTCATGCGTTCTTGTGCGATGAAAAATGCGGTCATGCCAACGCATATTGACGGCCTCAGTGTTCTGACCGCCGGTGGCAGGGCTCCGAATCCCTCCGAGTTGCTGACGTATGAAAATCTGGAGCGGGTTATGAGCGAGGCGCTTTCAAAATACGACCGTATTGTTGTGGACTCCGCGCCGTTGCTTGCGGTGAGCGACACTTTGCTGGTGGCCCCGCACATAGACCTCTGCACGCTGGTGGTCCGTGCCTTCGGTACACCGCGCAAAATGGTGGCCCGCGCTATCAAGTCCCTCGAGGAAGCGAACACCCACCCCGCAGGACTAATCTTGAACTTCCTGCCAAGTGGACGCGGTGGTTACTATGCCTATTACTATTCGGGTAAATACTACGGTTCCTATGGTGCCAAGGGCGTTTATGGTGAGTAGAAATTTATGATCACCACAACTTCTCAATCGCCTGCCAAGGTGTCTATGCTCCTTGGAGGTACTCTCTCCATCCTTGTCGGATTCTTTGCGATCAGTGCACCGACATTGTTTTCGTATGTCATTACCGCCTTCATTGGCGCACTCTGTCTGGTAAGCGGCTTTATTGGTTTTTTTCAAGCCCTCTTCGGAAGAGATGTTCCGCACCGCATTCTTTCTTCATTCTCCGCTGTAATACGCATTGCGGCCGGTTGCGCGCTTTTCATTTTTACCGAATCCGGAATGAAGACGCTGACTCTGATACTCGGAGCGGTTTTTTTTGCTGAAGGCGTTATCTGCATAGGTACTTCTTTTCGGCTTCGTGCGAACGCAGCTTGGATTTGGCTCCTTCTGAATGGCGTGGTCGCATTGGTTCTTGGAGGCATGATCTACGCCCGCTGGCCGCTTGATTCGGAATGGGTCATTGGCGTGTTCTATGGCATCCAGTCCATCTTCAGTGGCCTAGCCATGCTCATGCTTGGCTTTGCTATCAAAAAAAGTCCTTCTTCCTGAGCGCATGGATGACCGAATCCGCTCCCAACAAACGCCCGTTGGATCAAAACCTGCGATTGATATTTTTTAGAAAATCGTAAAAGTCCTGCGTCAGGGTGAAAAAAACGACGCATTATATCGCACAGGGTTTTGAAAAAATATCCAACGACCTCGATTTTCTCATGGGTTGCTTGGAGGAGGTTCTCAGGGAGTTGGGGGAAAACGCGGTAGCTGATCGCCTACCGTGGGTGGGTTCCAAGAAGGCGGGCTGCGAGGGCTTTGAACAAGCCACATCGATTGCTTTTCAGCTGTTAAACATGGTTGAGGAGAATACAGCCGCACGCACACGCCAGCTTCGTGAAATCGAATCCGGCGGCGAAGCCGAGCCGGGTCTCTGGCAAAGCCGGTTGGCGGAGTTGTCCGCTTCCGGAATGTCGCCTTCGGACATTGCGGCACTTCTGCCAACTCTCTGCATCGAACCTGTTCTCACCGCTCATCCCACAGAAGCGAAACGCGCGGCCGTCCTCGAGCAACACCGTGCTCTCTATCGTTTGCTAATATCCCGCGAGGGCCAGTCGCTCTCGCCAAATCAGCAGCAGGCCTTGCGCGAGGATTTCAAAGTCATTTTGGAACGACTGTGGAGGACCGGTGAAATTCTGCTCGAAAAGCCGGATGTCGCTACGGAACGCCGTGGGGTGATTTATTATTTGCGCGAGGTTTTTCCTCCCGCATTGGCACGTCTCGATTATCGACTCCGTGAAGCCTGGCGGGTCGCGGGTTTTGATTCCTCACTGATTGCCGATCCCCTCGGAATGCCCAAAATCCGCTTTGGCACATGGGTCGGCGGCGACAGGGATGGGCATCCACTCGTCACTGCGGCTGTCACCGAGACCACGCTCCGCGAACTTCGCCTCAGCGCCCTCATTGTTCTGCACCGCGAGTTGGAAGAATTGGCTGCGAATCTTCCACTCTCCAGCAATTTTCAGGATTTCCCGGAGGAGCTCCAAAGCGCGCTCGACAAGTTCCGTCGAGAAACGCCCGCGCTCGCTCAAACCTTGTCGCAGTCGTACTCCGATGAGCCATGGCGTCAGTTCGTTCTCCACCTTCAAAACCGTCTTCCAGTTTCAACCGGGGAAATCGAAGACGCAAAAATTCTGGAGACTGGTGTTCGTTTTCAACAACCGGCCGAGCTTGAGGCCCACTTGAAACTGCTCTCCGAAGCACTCCACGCCGGCGGCGCTGGACGGCTTGCCGACTTCGCCGTGAATCCCGTTCGCCGCGCCCTCGATACTTTCGGTTTCCACTTGGCGAATCTGGATATCCGTCAGAACAGCCGCTTTCATGATTTGGCGATTGATGGGCTCCTCCAGGCGGGAGGCGCGGAGGATCACAAGTTCTCCGAGTGGAGCGAGGATCGGCGTCTGGCGTTCTTGGAAGAAGAACTCCGCTCGCCGCGCCCGTTCCTGAGCGCGGGAACACCAGCAGGCCATGAGGCGGATGATGTTCTTGCCTGCTACAGTGTCCTGCGCAACCACATTGCCAAACACGGACTCGATGGCATCGGATCCCTGATCGTCAGCATGACGCGCCGTCTTTCGGACTTGCTTGCTGTTTATCTCCTCGCGCGAGAGGCCGGTCTGGCGCGTTGGACTGAGGATGGTCTTGTGTGTGACCTCCCAGTCGTCCCGCTTTTCGAGACTCTCGATGACTTGGAGCAAGGGCCCGGCATCGTCAGGCAATTCCTGAAACACCCGGTCACTGGGCGGAGCCTTGATTTCCACCGCAAAAGCGCGAATGAAAAATCCCTTAAGGAGTGCAGCCTGCCGGTGCAGCAGGTCATGATCGGCTACAGCGACAGCAACAAGGATTGTGGCATCTTCGCCAGCCAGTGGGCGCTCCACCAATCTCAAAGCGCCTTGGCCCAGGTTGGGCGCGACGCAGGGGTCAAAATCCGCTTCTTCCACGGACGCGGTGGTACGATCAGCCGAGGCGCGGGGCCGACACACCGTTTTCTGTCTGCTTTACCGCAGGGTTCCGCTCGTGGAGACCTGCGCGTTACCGAGCAGGGAGAGACCATTTCTCAGAAATACGGCACCATTTCCTCATCGGTTTACAATTTGGAGTTGCTCCAAGCGGGCGTTGCGGCTGTTTCCTTTAACGACCAGCCTGCTCCCATCGATGTCAAATTCAGGGAATCCTGCGAATTCCTCTCAGCAGCCAGCCGCGATGCTTACACCGCGCTCATCACTCACTCGAGTTTCATGTCCTATTTCTCGGAGGCCACGCCGATTGATGCCCTCGAGACGAGCCGCATCGGTTCGCGTCCCTCCCGACGCACTGGTCAGCGCACGCTCGCCGATCTCCGCGCGATTCCCTGGGTCTTCAGTTGGAACCAAAGCCGCCATTATCTTCCCGGCTGGTTCGGTGTTGGATCCGCTCTACAGCGCCTCCAAGCCGATCGTCCCAAGCTTTTTCAAAACCTCAGCGCCAACCTTAAAAAGTCGCCATTCCTCTACTATGTGCTGACGAATGTGGAAACCAACCTAGCCAGTGCGGATCGCGAGATCATCTCCATCTACGCCGGATTAGTCGGCGACACGCGGGTGCGGAGGGAGATTCTGAACATCATCCTTACCGAATTTGATTCCACCCGCGAAATGATGTCCCTCGTCTTTGGCGGCGCTTTGGAGAAACGCCGTCCCCGCATGCTGAAGACGCTTGCCTTGCGCGACTCGGGCCTCCGTGCGCTCCATGTTCACCAGACGAAGCTTCTCGCCGAGTGGCGCGCTGCGGAGCCTGTGGCGAAAAACCGCCTGCTTCCCGAAGTTCTGTTAAGTATCAACGCCATTGCCAGCGGCCTGCGCACCACAGGGTAGGTCAAACTAAAAACTTCACCGCCCGCTCACGCCTGTGTAAAGTGAGCAAGTCAATCCAAGATCCATGGGTAACATCTACAACAACATCGTCGAAACAGTCGGCCGCACACCTCTGGTCAGGCTCAACCGTGTCACGGCCGGGCTTCCGGCCACGATTGCGCTCAAGTGTGAATTTTTCAACCCGCTCGGAAGCGTGAAAGACCGCATCGGCATGGCCATGATAGAGGATGCCGAGCAGCGTGGCATTCTTAAACCCGGCACGGTCATTATCGAGCCCACCAGCGGAAACACCGGCATCGCATTGGCCTTTGTGGCGGCTGCCAAGGGTTACAAAATGATCCTCACAATGCCCGAAACAATGAGCCTCGAGCGCCGGACACTTCTTGCCATGCTTGGAGCGAAGCTTGTTCTCACGCCCGGTTCCGAGGGAATGCGCGGCGCGATCGCGAAGGCTGAGGCACTCGTTCAAGAAACTCCAAACTCCTGGATGCCCCAGCAATTCAACAACCCAGCGAACCCCGCCATTCACATCAAAACCACTGCGGAGGAAATCTGGAGCGATACGGATGGAAAAGTAGATATCATCGTCTCGGCGGTCGGAACCGGCGGCACGATCACAGGCTGCGTGGAGGCCCTCAAGCCCCGCAAAGCCTCTCTCCAAGCGATCGCTGTGGAACCGAAGGACTCGCCCGTGATTTCCCAAACCCTCGCCGGAGAGCCACTCAAACCCGGACCTCACAAAATCCAAGGTACAGGTGCCGGATTTGTTCCCAACAACCTCCACCTGAAAAATTCCGCTGGAGAATCTCAAATTGTCGAGTGCATTCAGGTTACAAACGATGAGGCCTTTGCCATGGCCCGTCGCCTCGCTAAAGAGGAGGGTATTCTGGGTGGCATAAGCACCGGTGCAAATGTGCACGCCGCAATCCAAGTCGCCAAGCGCCCCGAAAATGCCGGCAAGCTCATCGTCACCATCGGCTGCTCGACCGGCGAGCGCTACCTTAGCACCGCTCTCGCAGACGAAGCACGCGCGGAGGTGGGAGCCTGATGGAACCCACTCAACAACCCGTCCTTCAAGGGCCTGTCCTTGAGGACTCCTCGCTGGAATGGGATCTTTTCTGGGAGAAAAACAAATCCCTCATACTCGGAATCCTTGCCGTGATCGTCATCGGAGGCGCGGGCATGGCCGTATGGTTCGCTTACTCTTCCAGTCAGAACGCCGCCGCGCAAACGCTCCTCGCCGAGGCGAAGGGAATCTCCGGCTTGCAAGCCGTGGTGGACAAGTTTCCAAAAACCATGCCCGCAGCCGATGCGCTCATGCAGATCGCCGCAGCGGAGCGCGAGGCCGGAAACATGGAAAAATCCACCACCGCCTTCCGGGAATTTCTGAACCGTTTCCCCAAGCATCCTCTGGCAGGCGGTGCGCTTCTCGGAGTCGCGATGAATCAAGATGCAGCGGGTGATATTCAATCCGCCATGGCCACTTGCCAGCAGGTCGTCACCCAATTCCCGCAAAGCTATGCGGCTCCCTTGGCCGCTTACACCGAAGCCGAAATCCTCCTTCGCGGATTCCAGATCGAAGAGGCCCGCCGTGGTTTCAATATGGTCGTGACCCAGTTTCCGGCATCACCCGCCGCCCGCATGTCCGCCGGACAACTCTCCCGCCTCGGCGGCGGTGCTCCGACTGCTTCGCAGCAATAGCGGGCTGAATCTGCCAAAATGATGGCGGATTTGTTTCATGGAAAGACTCGGTGTGATTCAAGGCCTTGCCGTAGTTGAAATCCCATCAGCCCATGATCGCGATCACGATCGAGAAACTCGTTAAAAAATTCGGTGACTCAGTCGCGTTGAAGGGCATTTCACTCCGCATCGAACCGGGCGAGTTGTTTTTTCTCCTCGGCCCCAGCGGATGTGGGAAAACGACACTCCTTCGCAACATCGCCGGCTTCTATATTCCCGACGAGGGGCGGATTTTCTTTGGCGACGAGGATGTGACGGCCCTGCCTCCCCACAAGCGCAACACGGGAATGATGTTTCAGAGTTACGCCCTCTGGCCGCACATGACAGTGGCTAAAAATGTCGCCTTCGGTTTGGAGGAACGACGAGTTTCCCAAGCGGAAATTCGCCAGCGGGTCCACGCCGCGCTGGAATCCGTGCAGATGGGGCCCTATGCGGAACGGAAAATCGCTCAACTCTCCGGCGGGCAGCAGCAGCGCGTGGCACTTGCCCGGGCTCTGGTGATCCGTCCGCGTTGCGTGCTTCTCGACGAGCCGCTTTCCAACCTCGACGCCCGGCTCCGTCTGGAGATGCGCTCCGAGATTCGTCGTGTCTGCAAGGAGAATGGACTCACGGCGATTTATGTCACGCATGACCAAAAGGAGGCCCTCTCGATTTCCGATCGCATGGCCCTGCTTGAAGGTGGGCGTATCGCTCAGATCGGGACGCCCGAGCAAGTTTATCGCCGCCCTAAATCGCGCGTCGTGGCCGACTTCATCGGTGAAACAAATTTCCTCAACGGCAAAATCCAATCCCTCGATGGCGCGAAAGCTCTGGTTGAAACAAGCGAGGGGCTTTTCGAAGGCTTTCTTGGTGATCCGGAGTGGAAGCCTTCTGCGGGAGATGCTGTCTCGCTTAGCATCCGGCCCGAAAGTTGGTCGCTTTGCTCGGCTCCTACCGCTATGAACTCCGTAAAGGG
>JBIJCR010000189.1:0-7708 GCA_044344595.1 Terrimicrobiaceae bacterium | reverse complement strand
GTCGCATCGGCGAGTCCGTCTATCTCGGCGAGGTGGCCCAATACCGGCTCCAGGCATCGGCTCACGACTTGAAGGTTTTTGAATTGAATCCACACATCTCCGCCCGTGGTCAGGGACAGGAATTTTTCGCCACTGCAAATGTGGACGATGTCGTGGTTCTTAAACCCTGAGCCGCCATGAGCCCGAGAATCCTCCTAGTGCTCACGGCTCTCGTTCTTGTGCTGGCAGTGCCTTTTCTGCTCAAACCCCGCCAGAATCTCCTCGCGAACGCCGACGAGACGTTGGTGATCATCTCCCCCCACAACGAGGCGGTCCGCCACGAGTTCAGCGTAGCCTTTGCTCGATACTATCAAAACAAAAACGGTCGCACGATCCGCATCGACTGGCGCCTGCCGGGTGGAACAAGCGAGATATCCCGCTTTCTTGCCGGGGAATACCTTGCCGCCTTCGAATACGCATGGACTTCCCAAGGCAAATCTTGGACTCCGGAACTAGCCGCCGCTTTCGACAACTCAAAAATCAAACTCCCGGATGATCCCACAGCAGATACGCCTGAGCAGGCGGTGCGCCGGTCTTTTTTGAACTCCAATACCGGTATCGGCATCGACCTCTTTTTCGGCGGCGGGTCCTATGATTTCGAGCAGCAGGCGAAAGCTGGTCGCCTTGTGGCCACCGATGTGATCAAAAACCATCCGAAATGGTTCGCCGAGGATTCGATTCCCCAGAGCGTGTCCGGGGAGCAGTTCTACGACCCCCGCGCCTTGTGGATCGGTGCGTGCCTTTCCTCCTTCGGCATCTGCTACAACACCGATTCCCTGCAGCGCCTCGGAGTTCGGGAGATGCCCTCATCCTGGAAAGACCTCACAAATCCTGTGTTCTATCGTCAGGTCGCCCTTGCCGATCCCACTAAAAGCGGATCGGCCGCGCGGGCTTTTGAAATGGTCATCCAACAGCAAATGCAGGAACTCGTCAGAGCGACCGGTCGCAGCGATGAGGATATCCTCGCGCTCGGCTGGAAGCGCGGTTTAGAAATCATTCAGGCCGCCTCTGCGAATGCCCGTTACTTCACAGACTCCGCACCGAAAATTCCGCTCGATGTTTCTCTCGGCGATGCGGCGATCGGTATGTGCATTGATTTCTACGGCCGCTTCCAAAGCGAGGCGGTAAAAATCGGCGATGCGCCATCGCGCCTTCAATACTTCACACCAGCTGGAGGATCCTCCGTGGGCGTCGACCCGATAGCCCTCTTGCGTGGAGCTCCGAACCGCGCCGCCGCTGAGGAGTTCATAGCCTTTGTTCTCTCCCTCGAGGGCCAAAAACTCTGGAACTTCAAAGTGGGCGCACCGGGCGGGCCAACGAAATACGCCCTCCGCCGCCTGCCGATTCGCAAGGAACTCTACTCGCCGGAATACGCCGCGCTGCGCTCTGATCCTGAAGTTCAACCCTACGAGGAGGCCCGGCTTTTCACCTACACCGCCGCTTGGACAGCACCCGTTTTTCGAGTCATGGCGTTTATCATCCGGGTCATCTGTCTCGATCTCCACCATGAGCAGTCGGAGGCCTGGCAGGCGCTTGTGAAGGCAGGATTCCCCCGCGAAGCTTATAAAAAATTCACCGACCTCACGGCGGTCGATTACATTGCTTCCAAGACGACCCTCAAAGAAGCCCTCACTTCTAAAAACCGCCTCGATGAAGTGCGGCTCGCCAAGGAACTCGCGGACCAATTCCGTCAACAATATGAGGAGACCGCCAAGTTGGCGCGGGAAGGAAAATGAGCCAGCAATTCTCCAGACTCGTCTTCCTCGTCACAGCCGTTTTCTTCGCGTTGTTCTTTCTCTGGCCGATCAGCGAGACGCTCTATGGGGCTTTTATCGGATCGGATGGAAAATTCACGGTCGACTACATCGCCGAGGTTTTCCGGAATCCCCTCTATGTCGAGGGGCTCTGGAACTCGCTCCAGATGGGGGTCTGGAGCACACTGCTTGCCGCTCTCATTGCGATTCCGCTCGCTTGGATGAGTGACCGTTTCCTTTTTCCCGGAAAATCCCTCCTTGGTGCACTGGTGCTGGTTCCCATGATCATGCCGCCATTTGTTGGCGCGATCGGCATCAAGCAAATCCTCGGCCAGCAAGGCGCGCTGAATGCTCTTCTCGAAGACATCGGCCTGCTCGATCCCTCGCACCCCGTGGATTGGCTGGGCGAGGGGAGGATATGGGGTGTCATCGTACTCAACGCTCTCCATCTGTATCCGATCCTCTATCTCAATGTCCTCGCTGCCCTCGCAAATGTGGACCCTGCGATGGAGGAGGCTGCGGAGAATCTCGGATGCACCGGGTTCCGCAAATTCTGCCGCATCACCCTTCCTCTCATCATGCCAGGCATCTTCGCAGGCGGGACGATTGTTTTCATCTGGTCATTCACAGAGTTGGGCGTGCCGCTCATGTTCGATTTCACCCGTGTCACCTCGGTGCAGATTTTTTATGGTATCAAGGACATCGGGGCAAATCCCTTCCCGTTCGCGTTGGTGGTTGTCCTGCTCTGCGCGACAGTTCTGCTCTATGCCGGGAGCAAGTTGCTCTTCGGGCGCGAGTCCCATGCCATGATGGCAAAGGCAACGAGCCAAGGCGGTCCCCGCCAAGCCGGACTGGCCATGGGGCTCTTCTGCTCGGGAGTGTTCGGGCTCGTGACTTTCCTCGCCGTCCTGCCTCACATCGGCGTGATTCTCGTGGCATTTTCCACGGATTGGTATCAGACGATCCTGCCGAGCGGGTGGACGCTTTCGCATTTTGAGGCGGCTTTGGGGCATAACCTCGCACTGCCTTCGATCCAGAACAGCCTCAAATACGCGGGTCTGGCGACAATTCTGGATCTGATCCTCGGAGTGGCCATCGCCTATGTCGTCGTGCGGACGCGCCTCGCGGGGCGGCAGATTCTCGATGCCATGGCCATGCTTCCTCTGGCCGTGCCGGGCTTGGTTTTGGCATTCGGATATCTGGCGATGACGCAGGAGGGAAAGCCCTTTGCTTTTCTGAATCCCACCATCGACCCGCTGATCATTCTGGTCATTGCCTACTCGGTGCGGCGCCTGCCGTATGTGGTCCGCTCGGCGGCGGCAGGATTTCAGCAGACCAGTGTCACCCTCGAAGAGGCTGCGCAGAACCTCGGATGTCCACCGCTGCGGACGCTTCGCAGGATTACGATTCCCCTCATCGCGGCGAATTTGCTCGCGGGCGGATTGCTGGCCTTTTCCTTCGCCATGCTGGAGGTCAGCGACTCGCTCATCCTCGCCCAGAAACAGCAGGACTTTCCGATCACCAAGGCCATTTACGAGCTTTATCAACTGCTTGGCGAGGGACGCTTCGTCGCAAGCGCTCTCGGGGTCTGGGCGATGGCTTTTCTGGCTGTCACGATCATCGGAGCCAGCCTCATTCTCGGAAAAAAACTCGGCGCGATCTTCCGCGCATAACCCCTCTACGCCTTGGCTCGTCGCAGCGTGTGCAGAGTAATCTCGGGCGGACAGTTCCAACGCGCCGCCACGCCGCATGCACCGGTGCCACGGGAGGTGTAGCCTTGCAATGATCCATGTCGCCAAGCCCCGGCGATGAAGCGACGGGGAGCGTTGCATGGAACGACCAAATGCCGACCACCCGGCAGGCAAATTTGCCCCCCGTGCGTGTGACCGCTCAGTTGAAGCGCAAAACCATGGGCAGCGGCTTCGGCATAGGTTTCGGGACTGTGTGAGAGGAGAATCACAAACGCATCTGTGGGAGCTTGTTGTCTCGTCCCGGCAAGATCGTGTGTTTGAAAATAATGCGGGTCATCCACTCCGGCGATCCATATAGAGTCTCCGCCGCGCCGGATTTCTGCCGTTTCGTTCAGGAGGATCGGGAGCCCATTCCGCTCGAGGTCCAATACCATTTCCAAGGGATCGTGATTGCCAAGGATTCCCCAGCAGTCCGCTGCCAGAGCTTTGCGGAGGTCCGCCATCGCCTGCGCAGCAGCAACATGGTCGCCTTCCATGCCGTTCCGGTAGTCTCCTGTGAGAACAGCGGCGTCGTGCGGGGTTCGATGGACCAAATCGATGACCACCGGCATGAGTGCTGGCTCCAGATCGCAGTGCAGGTCGGTGAGATGCAGTAGACGAAATCCCTCGAAGGACGGCGGTAGATTCTGGAAAAACCATTCCTTTTCCTCGAGACGAACATCCAAAAAATCCGCCAGCATCCGCTTTTTGGCGCCCGTGAGATGCAGGATGCGCGATAGCCACCAATCGAAAGGCAGGAGGCGTTCGATGCGAAAAATACCTCGCCCCTGGTGCAGGAACTTCGTGAGCTTGTCGCGCTGCCGCTTGAGCCTCTTCGCGTGAGGCTCATCGCCCAAGCGACTTTTGAGTGCGGACACTCCCTGCGAGGAATGGATCAAGGCTTCTCGGTCGCCGGCGGCGTGGCGTAGCGCAGGGGCTTGAAGAGGCCTGTCTCGCCTTCCTTCGTCCAATAAATCTCAGCCACGCGCTTCCAGTCCTTCGCGCTGTCCTCTGCATAGAGTGTTCCATCTTTGAGGCGTGAACGGATTTCCTTGCGGAGTTCGAGTCCGGTGGCGCTCTCAGGCGAGTCAAGCTGGAGAGGACGGAGGCGCACGGTGACCTGATCAATCATCTGAGCGTGCAGAAAAATATGTGTGCCTTCGGGCAGGTTTGCGGAGGTTTTTATACTGCGTAGCGTGAAGAAGAGTGAATTTCCTACCCTCGAGGACCAGGCTTCGAAATCATATTCGCGCCTACCATTTCCTCCCTTGGGGGCGAGCGAGACATGCACGCTGTAGCGGTCGCCTGAAATTGGCGCCACGACTGCAGTGGATGAGCCACCTTTTTCCTTTAGTTCCCATTCACCGAGTAGCCAAGTGTTCAAATCCTCCGACGGCGTATTTGTCAGCGGATTCTCAAAGCGGCATCCCGCCAGCAAAAGCGGCAGGACAATCAGGGCGAGTTGTGCAAAAATCCTCATTTCAGCGCTATATCCGAGTTCCGTCGGGAATGACACTGTTTTTCGGGACCACCACAATGCCGTCCCGAATGTAATACCCGTCGCCATCAAAGTTTTCCGATTCCAATTTGGAAGTGATCACCACGCCGGTGCCGATACGGGCGTTCTTGTCAATGATGGCTCCCTCGATCGAGCAGTTCGTTCCCACGCCGATCGGAGGCACACCGGCCGGACGCTCGTCCTTGGGCGACTCGTAGAGGTCTGCTCCCATCATGACCGTATTTTTCAATGTTGTGCCGGATCCGACGATGCTGCGAATGCCGAGCACGCAGCGCTCGAGTGTGGCGTCGCCGAGCACGCATCCATCGGAAATCATGGCGCGTTTCAAATGTGCGCCCTCGATCACGCTGGCTGGCAGGCAGAGGGGTTGCGAGTAAACCGGCGCGCCTGCCACATAGAAGCTGAACTTCGGATTGCGGTCGGCCATCTCCAGGTTGGCGTCGAAGAACGAGCGGATGGTGCCGATGTCCTCCCAGTAGCCTTCAAAAATGTGTGCCATGACCTTGCGATGCTCGATGGCTGCGGGAATGATATTTTTTCCGAAGTCCACGAGATCGTTATCGAGGCTCGAGATCAGCGCCTCGCGGTTGAAAACATAGATTCCCATCGAGGCTTGGAAGAGTTCCTCGTTGGGCGAGTGTCCGATCTGGCCCAGAAGCTCGCTGGGGATTCGAAGCGAGTCGATCACAGCCGGGTCTTTGGGTTTCTCCACGAAGCGAGTGATGCGGCGCTCGCTGTCGGTCGCCATGATGCCAAATCCGGGCACAGCCTTGCGATCGACGGGGATCGTTCCGATCGTCAAGTCCGCTCCTGAGTCGATGTGCTGGCGGATCATCTCGCGATAATCCATCCGGTAAAGTTGGTCGCCGCTCAGGATGATGAAATACTTGCAACGGTGTTCGAGAAAGTATCGCAGGTTTTGCCGCACGGCATCTGCCGTGCCCTGATACCACCGTGCGCCTTCGGGAGTTTGCTGGGCGGCGAGAATCTCGACGAAGCTGGGGGTGAAGTTGTCAAACTTGTAGCTCTCGTTGATGTGGCTGTGGAGCGAAGCGCTGTTGAACTGGGTGAGGATATAGATGCCGCGCAGGCCCGAGTTCAGGCAGTTGCTGATTGGAATGTCCACCAACCGGTATTTGCCGCCGAGCGGGACGGCCGGCTTCGAGCGTTCCTTGGTGAGCGGGAAAAGTCGGGTGCCTGCACCACCGCCCATGATGATGGCCAGCGTGTCGGACTTGAAAGAAGAGGAGGGTTGGACAGTCATAGCGGGGCTAATCCTTGCGTGATACCCTTCCTTTTGTCACGTTGCTTTTATGTGCGGAATTGTTGCTTACATAGGATCCTCCAATGCCCTTCCTGTCCTCCTCGACGGCCTGCGCCGCTTGGAATATCGCGGATACGATTCCGCTGGCGTGGCATTGCTTCAGTCCGGGCGCATCGATGTCAGAAAAGCTGTTGGACGCATTGCCAATCTGGCTGAGGAGATCGAAAAAAATCCCGTTTCGGGTCAAATCGGCATCAGCCACACCCGGTGGGCGACTCATGGCGCGGTGACACGCGAAAACGCGCACCCCCACTCGGACCGCTCGGGCCGTCTTTACCTCGTTCACAATGGCGTCATTGAAAACTACCAGACACTCCGCGAGCAGCTCATCGAACGGGGGCATGAATTCCACTCCCAAACGGATACTGAGGTTCTGGCGCATCTCGTCGGCGAAGCATTTGACCAGTCCGCTACTCGCGACAAGGGGTCGCTAGTTGAGGCCCTTCGCAGCGCCCTGCGTCAGGTCATCGGAACTTACGGTATCTCGGTCGTGCATGCGGATGTCCCTGGCGTGATCGTCGGCGCACGGCGCGGAAGCCCTCTCGTCCTCGGCATAGGCAAGGATGAGCATTTTTTGGCCAGCGATGTCAGCGCGATCGTCGCCCACACCCGCGATGTGGTTTACCTGAACGACTACGAGATCGTCGCACTCCAGGCCGAGGGATTTGAGATTTCCACCGTCTCGGGTGGCGGAGCGGGCTTTCAGATCAGCCGCGTGGAGTTTGATGCCTCGTCGGTGGACAAGGGGAAATACCCGCACTACATGCTCAAGGAAATCCACGAGCAACCGAACACCGTTCGTGATGCCATGCGCGGGCGCCTTTCCCTCGAAGAAGCCACGGCCAAACTCGGCGGGCTTAATATGACGAACTCCGAGCTGCGCGCGGTGGATCGCATTGTGCTCGCAGGCTGTGGAACGGCATTCCATTCAGCTATGACGGGTGAATACATCATCGAGTCGCTTTCGCACATTCCCGTTGAGTGCGAATTCGCCAGCGAGTTCCGCTACCGCAATATCCCCCTCCAGCGCGACACGCTTGCTTTCGTCATCAGCCAAAGCGGGGAGACGGCCGATACGCTTGCTGCACTGCGCGAGAGCCAGCGCAAAGGGCATCGCACGCTTGGCATTTGCAATAATGTCGCGAGCACGATTGCCCGTGAAAGCGACGGAGGCGTCTACATGCACGCGGGACCGGAGATCGGCGTTGCCGCCACGAAATCCTTCACCTCGCAGCTGACCATTTTCACGCTCCTCGGTCTCCTCTTTGGCCGCATTCGCCATCTCTCGCACAGCGAGGGACGCGATATGATCGCTCAGATGGAAAAACTGCCCGATCTGGTG